>NZ_QRQB01000017.1:0-51611 GCF_003475785.1 Coprobacillus sp. AF33-1AC
GTGCTCGTTTATACTACCATCTTTTCTCTTGTTTGTCTACTCTTTTTCCCCTTTTTTTATCCTTTTCTTTTACCTTTTTTCCTTTTGTTTTAAAAAATCCCCTTTTTATCATTGTTTTTTATTTTTCAACAAATAAAAAAATCAGGGATTATTGAAGTGAACCTCCTAAGTTGTCCAACTTTTTCGGTTCACTTCATTATTTCCTGATCATTTTATTTACTTTCTTATTTTTCACCAAAATATCTAGCTAGTAATCCAGCGAATGCTTTTCCATGTCTTGCTTCATCTCTAGCCATTTCATGAACTGTATCATGAATTGCATCTAAGTTTAATGCTTTTGCTTTTTTTGCTAATTCTGTTTTTCCGGCTGTTGCTCCGTTTTCAGCTTCAACTCTCATTTGTAAGTTCTTCTTAGTTGAATCAGTTACAACTTCACCTAATAATTCTGCAAATTTAGCTGCATGTTCTGCTTCTTCATAAGCAGCTTTTTCCCAATACAATCCAATTTCAGGATATCCTTCACGATGAGCAACTCTAGCCATTGCAAGATACATTCCTACTTCAGAACATTCTCCTTCAAAATTAGCTCTTAAATCTGCCTTAATATCTTCATCTACATCTTTAGCTACCCCAACTACATGTTCAGCAGCCCAAGCCATTTCTCCTTCTTCTTGTTTAATAAATTTATCTGCTGGTGCTTTACATACTGGACAAGTATATCCTTCTGGTAACACATCTCCCTCATAAACAAATCCACATACTGTACATACAAATTTTGCCATATTTCATTTCTCCTTTTCATTTCCTTAATAGGAATCATTACCACTTAAGTATAGCTCCTATTAATTAATTTGTCAATAAAGAAGGTATAAAAAAAGATAAATCATGATGATTTATCTAAAATGATGTCACAAACTCCATTGCACCATATAATACAATAAAAGATATGCTTAAAGACAAAATAATATATAGGCAAGATTGAAACCAATATCCTTTTTGCATTAACGTAATGCAATCTAAAGAAAATGAGGAAAAAGTTGTAAATCCTCCACAAAATCCCACTTTAAAAAAAGAAATCAAAAAAGTTGAATCTTGATGATCTTTCAAAATAAAACCAGTTATCACACCTATCAATAAAGAACCTACTATATTGATACACATTGTTTGTATTGGAAATACACCATCAAATTTAATTTTACCAAAGGCGTAACGTAAAACACTTCCTAAAGCACCACCTAATGCAACATACAAATAGCTCATTATTTATCCCTCGATTCAATGAGTAATATTGGACAATTATTTTGAATATAGGCTCCGCCCTCTAATATTTGATTAGATACACAGAGTGGATCATTATTTTTTAAAAGATAATGTTTCAATGGATATTGAGCATTTTCAATATCTATGTATGTATCTTCAAATGCAAAAAGCGAAAAATATTTATATTGTCTATTATTAATACAATACCTTCCGGGCATAAGAATTTTAATACTGTTATAGCGATCATAAACAACAATTTCTTTATCCTGATATTGTTTTAATAAAGCAATAATTGCCATAAAGTGATCGATTCTTTTTCCAGTTACACCATATAATTGTATCTCATCATAATTCTTTTCTAATGCATATTCAACCGCCGCATGTGTATCTGTTACATCTTTTCTTTGAGGAAGTGTCTTAATCTTTAACGTTTCTAATATTTTTTTATCTTCAAGAGAATCAAAATCACCAATAGCCATGATTGGCATTATTCCCTGATGAACTAAATGTAATGTTCCTTGATCAACGCCAATATAACTTATTGTTTGATCAAAAGGAACACCATCATATACTGAACCACAAATACCTATTTTCATTTTAATGAATCTATTTTTTCTTTATAATTATCACTATTAAAGATATAGCTTCCGGCAACAAGTACATCTACGCCTTTTTCTTTACACATTAATCCGGTTTCTTCATTAATTCCACCATCTACTTCAATTAAATAATGATAGTTTTGATTTTCTTTCATATTTTTTAATTTTTCAATTTTATCTAATGCACTTGGATTAAATTTTTGACCACCAAATCCCGGTTCTACAGACATGACTAAAACTAAATCTAAATCTTGTAAATAAGGAAGAAGCGCTTCAACAGGTGTAAATGGTTTAATACTTACTCCAACCTGTACATTTTGTTTATGAACATAATCAATTAATTCTTTAACATCATTTTCATTATTCATTGCTTCTAAATGAAAAACAATAAGTGATGCACCACTTTTAATAAATTGGTCAACATAAAGACGAGGCTGACTAATCATTAAATGAACATCTAAAAACAAGTCCGTTACTTTAGAAATATCATTTAAAATACTATATCCAAAAGAAATATTTGGAACAAAATGTCCGTCCATCACATCATAATGAACCCATGATGCTCCTGCCTCTTTAATTGAATCAAGTTCTTCCTTTAATTTCGTAAAATCTGCTGATAAAACAGATGGTGCAATTTTAACCATATCGTTTCTCCTTCTTTTTCTTTAATTCTTGTAAATAAATTAAATAGTGTTCGTATCTTTCTTTAGATATAAGACCTTCTTCAACAGCTTGCTTAACCCCACATTGTGGTTCACTATCATGAAGACACCCTCTAAATTTACAATTTTGACTATATTCATCAAAATCGTGATAAGCTCTAGCTGCATCTGTTGGTTCCATATATAATTCCAATGATGAAAATCCAGGAGTATCAGCAACATAACCATCATACATTTTCAACAATTCAACATGTCTAGTTGTATGTTTTCCTCTACCTAGAGCCTTTGAGATTTGATTTGTTTCTAGATTCAAATGTATATCTAAAGCATTAAGCAAACTGGACTTCCCCACTCCGCTTTGACCTGTAATAACAGTTACTTTATCCTTAAACACTGCTTTTATTTCTTCAAGTCCAACATTATTTTTTGAACTCGTTTTAATAACTTGGTATCCTGCTTTTTGATAAGCATCAATAGTTTCTTCTATATGATCGTCACATTCTAAATCCATTTTAGATACAACAATAATAGGTTTAATATGATGATATTCAATCAGCAACAAAAATTTATCTAATAACATTGTTGAAAATTCTGGCTCTTGTCTAGAAAAAACCAATAATGCCTGATCTACATTAGCAACAGGTGGACGTACTAAAAAATTATAACGTTCACCTATTTTCATAATGTAACCATCTCCGTCATGTTGATCTTCAAAATCAACATAATCTCCAACCACTGGCTTTATATCATCCTTACGAAATTTTCCACGGGCACGGCATTGAATCACTTCTTTTCCATCATCTATATAATAAAACCCCGCTAATGCTTTAACTATTCGTCCTTTTTTCATATTTATTCTTGATAATAGTAGATAGTAATTGTTGTTCCTTTCTTATCTACTTTCGTACCTGCTGATACGCTTTGTTTATATACCTTTCCTTTCATTGTTTCATCAACACTGCCATCATCCGGGAACTGTGTTGGTGATAATGTAACCACAAAACCTAAATTTTCAAGATTACTTTTTGCATCACTATAAGAAAGCCCATTAACCGAAGGAACCGTTTGACTATAACCACTTGATACAGTTAACGTAATATGACGATTTTTATCTGATGGATCTACACGATAACCAACAGCAAGATTTTGATTAATAACTGTTCCTGCTGTTTCATCAGAAACTTCATCTCTTCTTGAAACAACAAAACCTAGTGCTTCTAATTTTGCCTTTGCACCATCATAAGTCATACCTGTATAGTCATCCAAAACAGTATATTGTCCCTTTGATACTGTTAAAACAATAGTGCGATCTTTTTCGGTTGGATCTTGTTTATAACCGCTTTTTAAACTTTGGCCAATAACTGTTCCTGCTTTTTGACTAGAAACAGCTTCTTCTTTTTCTACATTAAAATGTTTTTTTAGTTTTATCTTTGCTTCATCATAAGTCATTCCTATATAATTACCAACAACAATATACTTTCCTTTAGATACTGTTAAAGTAACAGTATCCCCCTTATTAATTGTTGTTCCTGACTTTGGATTTGTCGCAATAATCTTTCCTTTTGTATATTTATCTGATAATTCTTTATAAACAGTATCACTAATTTTAACATCATATTCACTTAATATCTTTTGTGCTTTTTCTTTCGTATATCCTGTCAAATCAGGCATAACTGTATTATCATTGCCTCCGGCAAATAAAATAAAATACATAAGCAAACATAATACTGCAATTATTCCTGCTGCTAAAGGAATGATCACTTTTAAATCTTTCTCTTTAATTCTTTGAAGTAAAGATTTTTTCTTTTTATTTTTTTTATCTTCTGACTTTTCTCTTTGAAGATGTTCTGGTTCTTCTTGATCAAATATTTCATTTTGACCAACTACAATTGTTGGTTCATCATTGATATCATGATAAAATTCTAGCTTTTCTTCATTTTTTCTTGATAAACAAGTTTGTAAATCAGCCAGCATTTCTTTTGCACTATGATATCGATCGTTTAAATTCTTAGCTGTCGCTTTAATAATAATATTTTCAACAGATTGTAAAATACTTGGATTAAATTCTCTTAATGAAGGTAAATCTTCTTGCATATGTTTAAGTGCAATATTTACTGGTGATTCACCATTAAATGGGACCTCACCCCTTAACAATTCATAAAAGACTATTCCTAAAGCATAAATATCACTTTGCGCTGTTGCTTTTTCACCACGAGCCAATTCTGGTGCTAAGTAATGTAAAGAACCCATAATCACATCAGTTTGAGTTACATGTGTCAACGATTGAATTGATGCAATACCAAAATCAGCAATTTTTGCCGTACCCGTATCCGTTACTAAAATATTTTGAGGTTTTAAATCACGATGAATAATACCCAGTTGATGAGCCTTAGCTACACCACTTACAACTTGCTTCATAATATCTACTGCTTCTACCATATGTAAAGCACCACGTTTTAAAATCAATTCTTTTAAAGTTGTTCCCGGAACATATTCCATCACAATATAATATTGATTACCTTCTTCACCTACATCGTAGATTTCAACAATATTCTTATCTGATAATGCAGCAGCTGCACTTGCTTCTCTTTGAAAACGAGTAATATATACAGGATCTTTAGCTAGTGATGTTCTTAATATTTTAATAGCAATAGTACGATTTAAAATCGTATCTTTAGCTAAATAAACATCAGCCATGCCCCCTTGACCTATTAAATCAATAATCTCATATCGGTCTGCAATGATTTTATTCATTTACCTTTCCTCCTCTATGTTCCACAATAACAACAGCAATATTATCATGTCCACCATTTTGATTAGCACGGTCAATTAATTCATTCACTTTGGCTTGTACCGAAATTTTTTGATTTAAGATTTCATGAATAACACTATCATCAATAGCATTATACAATCCATCACTACAAATCATTAAATCATAGTGACTAATATCAATAGTAGAAATTGTTGGTTTAATTTCCATATCAACACCAATAGCCTGAGTTAAAACATTTTTTTGACTATGATGTTTTGCTTCTTCTAAACTAATAGCTCCTCGATCAACGAGTTCATTAACAAAAGTATGGTCCTTTGTTACCTGTTTAATTTCTTCTTGATTATTAATATAAATACGACTATCTCCTACATGACAAAGATAAGCTTGATTTTCATCAATGACCGCCATCGCAATAGTTGTTCCCATTCCTTTGGTATCTTCATCCATATCAGCCATACGTTTAACAATTTGATGTGCTTCATAAACCGTGTCTTGCATCCATTCTAACACTTCTTCTCTTGAAATAAATGGCGGATTACAACGAAAGCATGAAAGAACATGTTCTTTCACTACATAACTTGCAATCTCTCCTGCTTTATGACCTCCCATACCATCACACACTAAGGCTAAAATCTGATCTTTATAATTGTGAATAACTACTGCTTGATCTTGATTTTTTACTCTCATTTTTCCAATATCGGTATTAGCATAAAATTCCATTATTTCACCCCACTTCGTTTAGCTCTAAGTTGACCGCACGCTCCATCAATATCTTGTCCGTGTTCTTTCCTTACAGTTACATTAATTCCTAATCTCAATAATTCACTTTTAAATTCTTCAACTGTATCATGAAGACTTGGCTGATAACCATTTTCATCTACACTATTATATGGAATTAAATTAACATAAGCATTAAGCCCCTTCATATAATGAGCCAATTGACGTGCATAAACTAATGTATCATTGACATCTTTTAACATAATATACTCAAAAGTGACCCGTCGATTCGTTTCTTTAATATAATCTTTAACTGCTTGTCTTAATTGATCCATTGGATAAGCTTTATTAATTGGCATAAGTTGATCACGAATTTCATCATTAGGTGCATGTAAAGATATCGCTAAATTAGTTTGAATTCCCTCATGACTGTATTGTTCAATTTTAGGAACTAAACCACATGTTGAAATGGTAATATGACGTGCTCCAATAGCTAATCCTTGAGGATGATTAATAATTCTTACAAACTTCATCACTTCATCATAATTATCAAACGGTTCCCCTGTTCCCATAACAACAACATGCGATACTCTTTGATTTGTATCTTTCATGACCGCCATAATCTGGTTAACCATCTCTCCAGCAGTTAGATTTCTTTGTTTCTTTAACAAACCACTTGCACAAAAGCGACATTGCATGTTACATCCAACTTGACTAGTCACACACAATGAACGACCATAATCATGAATCATAAGTACCGATTCAATTAAACTCCCATCAGCTAATTTAAATAAATATTTAATCGTTCCATCTTTCGATACTTGTTTTTCACTAATTAAACATGTATCAATAACACATTCTTGTTTTAATTGTTCTCTTAAATCTTTAGAAAGATCACTCATATCATCAAAATCAAATGCCATTTTCGTGTATAACCATTTGAAAACTTGTTTAGCACGAAATGGTTTTTGATTAATTGTTTGAAAATACTCTGTTAACTCTTCTAATGAATGATTATATAAATGTTTCATTTTTTCTATTCCTTTATCATCTTACACATATAAAATCCATCACTATGATATTGATAATTGAGAATTAATTTTTCCTCAATTACTTTCATATTGGGATGTTTTTTTACGAACTGTGCAATCATCTTTTCATTTTCTTTTTTATTGATTGTACAGGTACTGTAAACCATTTTACCATTATTTTTCAACAAATAATATGCCTTTTCTAATAATTTTCTTTGCAATACAATAATCTCATCCATAGCATCACTAGGATGATATTTAATCTCTGGCTTTCTTTTTAAAACACCTAGCCCTGAACAAGGGGCATCCAACAAAACAGCATCAAATGAAGCTTCTGGCTCATCAATTTCTAAAGCATCTTGTACATGTAAATGCACATTGTTTACCCCTAATCTTTGACAATTCTTTTTTACAAGTTCAATTTTATGTGCAAACAAATCATAAGCTTCAATATCACCCGTATTTTCCATAATTGCGCTTAAATGTGTCGTTTTGCTTCCTGGAGCACAGCACATATCTAATACTCGCCTTCCTTTTTCAGGATTCAATAAAGTTCCTACCAACTGACTTGATTCGTCTTGTACAGTAATCAAACCATCTTGATACTCTTTAGTATTAGCGATATTACCATGACGATAAAGTACACCTACATTTGATAAGTTACCTTTTTGGTAATCTTCATTTTCTAAAATCTGATCAACCGAAGTTTTCAATGTATTGGCTCTTGCCATACGTTGAGGTGTTCCATTATCTTCAATACATATTTTTTTTGCTGTTTTGTAGTCATATTGACTTACTAGCATCTTAACTAACCAAAGAGGATGGCTTGTCTCAATTGAAAGTCGCTGTAAAGGTTCTAATCCCTCTAGTGTTGGTTTAGGTTGACGAAGATAATTTCTTAATACTGCATTAACAAAATCTCCGGCATGATAATTTTCTTTTTTTGCTATTATGACCGCTTCATCAATAATAGCGTAATGAGGTATCTTTGTTAAAAATTCTAGTTGATATATAGACATATAAAGTATTGTCTTGATTTTCCTTTTTACTCTTTTTCCCTTAATAAAAGGTTTTAATAAATACTCTATATATAATTGATTTTGAATTGTCCCATAAACAATATGAGTACATAAATCTTTATCTTTTCTTGATAGTTTACTATCACTTAACACATGATTTAAAGTGATGTTCAAATAACTTTGATCAATATAATATTGATTTAAAATTTCAAATGCATGAATTCTTGCCATAACTATAACATTGTATATGGATTAAAATCACATATAACTCTAACCTTTCTTTTATTTTTATTATAAAAATCATTAACCCTTGATAATACCGGATAAAGCATCTGACTCTTTGTCGTCTTAATCATTAATCGCATACGATATTCATCACTCATACGATAAATCATACAAGGAGCAGGTCCTAACACCGTTTCTGTTAATTCTTTTTCTAAATAAGTTTTAATTCTTTGACTACTTTGTTTGACCTCATTTTCATCTTTACCTTCTATCGTTAAAGTAACTAAATGAGCAAATGGAGGATAATGACTTAATTTTCTTATTTTCATTTCCTTTTGATAAAATTTTTGATAATCATGTTCTTTAACGCACTGTAAAACAAAATGTTCAGGATTATAAGTTTGAATCATCACTGTTCCTTGCTTACTTCCTCTACCACTTCTACCCGATACTTGTTCTAATAATTGAAACGTTCTTTCATTCGCTCTAAAATCAGGAATATTAAGAGAAATATCAGCATTTAATACACCTACAAAAGTCACATTAGGAAAATCTAATCCTTTAGCAATCATTTGTGTTCCTACTAACACATTCGCTTTATTTTCTTCAAATTCTTTCAATAAACGATGATGTCCGTTTTTCTTACGCGTTGTATCTACATCATATCTCAGCACTCTTGCAAGTGGAAATAATTGACTTATCTGTTCTTCAATCTTTTCAGTACCATAACCCACCATCTTCACTTGCTTACTGTGACAATGAGGGCAAGTATGACTAACAGGCATAGAATAATCACAATAATGACATGTCAACCTTTGAGTAGCTTTATGATATGTTAAAGTTACATCACAATGAGGACATTTAACAACTTCGCCACAATCTAAACAACGCATATAACTGGCATAGCCTCTTTTATTTAATAAAAGAACAACTTGTTCCCCTTTTTCCAAACATGATTGAATCGCTGTTTTCATTTTTGATGAAAACAAAGAATAATTATGTTTTCTTATTTCTTGAGCCATATCTATCAATTCTACTTCTGGTAAAGGATTTTGATTAATACGGTGTGGTAGTTCACACAAATCATAGACCCCTTTTAAAGCGCGACTATAGGTTTCTAAAGACGGTGTTGCACTTCCTAAAACAAGGGGGCAGTGATGATATAATGCTCTTTTTCTTGCTACTTGGCTAGTCAAATAACGCGGTGTACTTTCTTGTTTATAACTGGCATCATGTTCTTCATCCATAATAATCAAACCGATATTTTTTAGTGGTGCAAACACGGCGCTTCTTGCACCTACTACAACCATCACTTGACCTTCTTCAATTCTTCGGTATTCATCATAACGTTCACCCGAACTTAATTTAGAATGAATAATAGCTACTTTTTTACCAAATCTTTGTTTAAAAGCAGTAACCATCATCGGTGTTAAAGCAATTTCAGGAACCATCATTAAAACTGATTGTTGTCTTTCTATCACTTGACTTGCAAGTTGAAGATAAACTTCAGTTTTACCAGAACCCGTTACCCCATGAATTAAACAAGTAAAATAAGTTCCTAGTTTTTGACTTATATGAAATAATACCTTTTGTTGATCATCACTTAATTTTAATGCCTGACTCATTTCAATATCATCTTGAAAAGGATCACGTTTAACTTCTTCTTGAATATATTCAATTACAGTTTGTTCAACCAACTTATCTAAAATAGCCTTACTATATGGACTATCTTTAACTTTCACTTTTTTATGTTCTTTCATATACGCTAAAGCTTCTTGCTGTTTTACAGTTTTAACTAATTTATCTTGTTTAAAAACAGCATATTTTTCATATCGAATCCCACTACCTTGCGTACTATTAGGTTTTAATTGAATTGGTAACATTGCTTGTAATACAGCAATTTTAGGTGAAAGTGTTAATTTAGCAAGGTAATCAGCTAACTGTAATAATTCTTTATTTAATAATGGTTTTTGGTCAATAACACTTTTAATATACTGATATTTAAAGCCCTGACTTTTTTCTAACTCATCTTGTGTAAGAGAAGTTTCACTACACATTTCTACATAACCAACAATTGAACGATGACGAAAAGATATTTCCACACGACATCCTGTTTCTACATATTGGTTGGATAAATAATCAAAAGTTGTATCTAAACTTTGATTAGCATATTCAACTAATACTTTCAAAATATACATTTCATCACCTTCTTTTTCTCTATTTTGAATATAAAAAAGCACAAGTTAATGCTTATGCTTTGTGCTCTTTAATTATTTTAGCAATCTTTTCTTTAGCCGCCATAATATCATCATTTTCTACTACATATTTATATTGATCTTTAGTCGCAATCTCTTTACGTGCTTTATTTAAACGCTCCATGACAATATCTTCACTTTCAGTACGACGTCCACGAATTCTTCTTTCTAATTCTTCCATTGAAGGTGGTACTAAGAAAATAGTAAGCGCATCAGGACATTTTTTCATCACTTGTAAAGCACCCTGTACTTCTATTTCTAATACTACATTTTTTCCTTCATCTAATAATTCTTCAACATAGTCTTTAGGAGTTCCATAATAATTTCCTACAAACTTAGCCCATTCAATTAAGCCCCCATCAGCAATCTTTTGAGTAAATGTCTTTTCATCAACAAAGAAATAATCAACCCCTTCTTTTTCTGCAGGACGTGGTTTTCTTGTTGTCATCGAAATTGAATAAGCTAGATTTAAACTTTCATCTTTAAATAACTCTTCTCTTACAGTCCCTTTTCCTACCCCGCTAGGACCACTTAAGATAATTAGCATGCCTCTTTTCACTATGTTCACTCCCTCTTTTTATAAAACTTATCCTACAATATCAAAGAGATAATGTCAATTAAATTCATAATATGTTATAGTTACATGGGGTGAGAAAATATGGCTTATGACGGAATTATGATGCATCGCATTATCGATGATTTAAATACAACCATTATAACCGGAAGAATTAATAAAATATATCAAATATCTAAATACGAATTACTTTTTACAATTCGTGCTAATAGACAAAACTATAAATTACTGATTTCATGTCATCCGATGTATGCTCGTGTTCAATTAACTGAATTAGAATACCCAACTCCTGAATCACCTAATACCTTAACTATGCTCTTTAGAAAATATTTAGAAGGTGGTTATGTTAAAGCGATTGAACAAATCGAATTAGACCGAATCATGAAAATAACCTTGCATTGTCATAACGAGTTAGGAGATCTTGATGAATACTATCTCTACATTGAAGTTATGGGAAAACATTCCAACATTATTTTATGTCGACAAAACGGAAAGATTGTTGATTGTATCAAACGTATTACACCAAGCATGAATAGTGAACGTTTTTTACAACCAGGAGCCACATATCAATTACCTCCTGTTATTCAACATAAATTAAATCCTTTTTCAAGTGATTTTATAGAAGACAATAATTTAACACGTGTGTACCAAGGGATGTCACCTATTCTTTCTAGAGAAATACTCTATCGTCACGATCAAGGTGCTGATTTTAAAGATATTATGAATGAAATCAAAAATTCACAAACAATATATCTAAGCAACGTCAACGATAAAGAATATTTTCATTTAATTGAATTAACTCATTTAAATGGTAAAACAACAGCATATCCTTTATTTAAAGGTTTAGATCAACATTTTAATCTCATTGATCAAAAAGAAAGGATCAAACAACAAACAAGTAATTTATATAAAATTATCTCGAATGAATATCAAAAAAATGTCACAAAACTAAAAAAACTAGAAAGTACTTTAGAAGACTCTTGTAATAGTGATGAATATCGTATAAAAGGAGACTTGCTTTATAGTTCATTACATCTTATAAAAAAGGGAATGTCACAAATAGAAGTAGATAACTATTACGATAATACCAAAATACTGATTGATTTAGATCCTAAACTAGATCCTAAAGCCAATGCACAAAAGTATTATAATCGTTATCAAAAAGCAAAAAATTCTATTCAAGTCCTTCATGAACAAATTGATTTAACTAAAAAAGAAATTGATTACTTTGATTCATTACTTACAGCCATGGATCACGCTTCTTATTATGATGCCTTAGAAATAAAAGAAGAATTAGAAAACGAGGGGTATTTAAAAAAGAAAAAGAAGAAAAATACGATTCGTAAAAAGGGCATCCCTCATTTTGAAAGTTATCTTACTAAAGATAATATCGAAATCTGTATTGGAAAAAATAATCTCCAAAATGATTATTTAACTTTTAAATATGCTCATCGCTATGATACGTGGTTTCATGTTAAAGATATGCCCGGAAGTCATGTTATCGTAAGAAAACAAGATTTAGATGAATATACAATTCGTCTTGCTGCTAATATTGCTGCCTTATTTTCAAAAGGAAAGAATTCAAGCAGTGTTCCTGTCAATTACACACTTATTAAAACATTAAAAAAACCAGCTGCCAGTAAACCTGGTAAAGTCATCTTAGATCACTATAAAACAATATATATTGATCCAGATCCAAATATTTTAAATGAATTAAAACAAAAATAGATGCAAAGCATCTATTTTTTTAGAATACAGAATTATTATTACTTTGAACAAAGGAAGTTTGGAAATAACGGGGATAATATCTTGGTACTAAAACAACATTGTTGACACGACGACATTCAATAGGACAAATGACCGGTTGTTCAACATATTGATTTTGGCAAGTCGTACAAACTCTTGTTGGTGCTACAAGTGGTCTTGGACAATTACCGTTCCAATTAGAATTCCAGTTTGTGTTCCAATCATTGTTACAACCTTGTCCATTATTCCAGTTATTAAAGTTTGAACAAGATTGACAGCTTTGACATGTTTGATTACAACCACTTTTAAAACAATTTTGATTACAGTTCATCAAAACACCTCCTAATGTATCTTATGATAAATAATGAATGAAACTAGGCGTTTAGGAAAAAAAGATCTCATTATGAGATCTTATTTGTAATCATCAGCTTCTAAGCAAAGATAAGCCACTTCTTTTTCAGTTAATTTAATTTGTGAAGCTTCTAAACAAGAATCAAATTCTTTACGATCACGTGAACCAATAATCGCACAAATATCAAATCCTTGATTTAATACATAAGCTAATGCAATATTAATTGAAGGAACACCTTTTTCTTTACCTAAAATTTTAGCTCTATTTAATCTTTCAAAGTTTTCTTCTGTAAAGAAAGCATCTTTAATATCTTGAGGTGCATTTTCATCATAAATATCAGCAAAGAATCCATGACCTTGTGCTGCCCAAGAGAATAAAGTAATATCTTTATCTTTATGCCAACGTGCATATTGATCATCAGCATAAACACATCCTGGCCATCTTGTTTTAGCAACATGTCCTAAAGAATAAGATGGGTTATTTACTGATAATCCTTGATATCCTTTTTCTTTACAATAAGCAATGGCTGCTTCTACACGATCTTGTTCCCAGTTAGATACACCATAAGTTGTAATCAACCCTTCTTTACGATGTTGTTCTAAACGGTCCATGATATCTCCAACAGGTACACTAGGATCATCACGATGTAGTAAATAAATATCAAAATGATCACATCCTGTATGTAATAAACTGTAATGTAAATCATCAGTAATGATATCTGGTTTTACACGCCAGTATTCTGGATGATGTGCTCCATCTGGAGTAATAATAGGATGACATGCTTTATCCATAATAACTAATTGGTCTCTATTACCACGTGAATCAAAATATTCTTTTAAGATTCTTTCAGATTCACAAGCATGTTTACCTTGATAATGAGCCCCGTAGAAACGCCCAGTATCAATCACTGTTCCCCCTTTTTCAATATATAAATCTAACATTTGAAAAATTTCTTCTTTATATTCTTTATTAAACCAAGCAGTTCCCATAATTAATTTAGAAACTGGTTTATCTAATCCTTTTATACGTGTATATTCCATTTTTAAGCCTCCATATTTTTAATTAATACGACATCTAAAATAATAGCCACAATCGCAACCCCAATAGCTACCATATAAACATTTCCATATGCCATGAATCCTGCTGATACATCAACAAATTTAGCAGCAATTTGTGGTCCTAATAAAGATCCAATAGCATAAGCAAAGAACATAATTCCATAGTTCATCCCTTGATTTTTCATACCAAAGTTTTTAGCAGTTAATGGTGGATAAACAACTAATACCCCACCAAAAGTACCACCTAATAATACTAAGCAAACAATAAAGAATGCCATATTAGATCCAGCTAATTTTAATCCAAATAAAGATAACGCTGTAATGATTAAAATACCAACAAGAGTTTTAGCTTCACCAACTTGATCACAGAATTTACCAATAATCAAACGACCACATAAATTAGCAATACAGTTAATCGCTACAAAGTTACTTGCTACAATAGGATCTACTCCAAGTTGAGTTTGTGCAATAGTTGATAAAGAACCAATCATCATGATTCCTGCTGTACAAGATAAAGCAAATAAAATCAACATGACATAGAATTTGCTTGTTTTAAGCATTTCACTAGGTGTATAGTCCTTTGCAGAATTGTTAGCTGCCATGGCAGCTGGTGTATAACCATCAGGTGTCCATCCGGCATCAGGAACAGCTGCAAATAATGAAGAAATACAAACAAGCACTGCATAAGCAACACCAATGTAAATAAATCCTGTTGTTCCCATTGATTGGCATAAAATCGCACCAACTTTAGATAACGCTAATGGACCTACACTAGCAGAAGCTAATAGTAATCCAGAAATTGTTCCTTTCTTTTCTGGAAACCATTTTAATGCCATGTTAAGTGAAGGATTATACAATAATCCATTTCCTGCACCAGCAATAAAACCTGTTGTTAAATACAACATTGGAATAGAAGAAGCAAATGCAGTTAATGCCCAACCTAATCCAAAAACAATACCACCAATAAACATTAATTTTTTTGGACCACTTTTATCAACAATTTTACCTGATAAAATACCAAAGATAGCCATAAATGTTTGGTAGATCGTAAGTGTTAATGCAACTTGCGATGCATCTCCACCAGTCGCAACTTGTAATGGTTTTGAAAAAACACTAAAAGCTGCTGAAGCACTACAGCAAAAGATCATAATAAACGCTGCAGTAAATACAATTTTTCTTTGTTTCATAAATCCCTACTCCTTGTAAAAAATTTCGCAATGTAATTATATAAAGGGATATCAGAATAATCTAATACACTTTTTTGACAAAACCTATAGATAAAATCTATAGGTTTTTAAAATATAAATACGTTAAAATAGAATAGAGAAACGGAGGATATATGAAAGTAATTAAATGGAATCTACATCCTGATGTAGAAGCATACACAACAACAAGAGAATTAGGTGATATCTCTTTAAATAATCCTAATAAAAAACAAGTCTTACAAAATCGTCAAGAACTAGCAGCAATTATTCATAGTGACTTAGAACATATGGTGGCTCCCCGTCAAACACATTCCACTCATCTTCAACAAGTATTTTTAAAAGATGGTGGAACCAATATGTTGATACAAACAGACAAATTATATGAAGTAGATGCAACTTATAGTCGTGATCCAAATCTCTTTCTTTTATCATTTCACGCAGATTGCACCCCTGTTCTTATATATTGCCAAGATCAGAAAATCGTTTGTGCTATTCACTCTGGCTGGTTAGGAACTGTAAGACAAATAGTAGATAAATCTGTTCGCTACCTAATCGAACATGAAAACTGTCAACCTCAACATATGTATTGTTTAATTGGACCATGTATTTCTAAAAAGCATTTAGAAGTTCAAGATGATGTTATCAATCAGGTCAAACAGATGAACTTCGATACAACGCCTTTTTATAATCAAACTGACGATATTCATTACTTACTTGATAATAAAGGCTTAAATAAACAACAATTACTTAATCTTGGAGTATTAGAACAAAATATTCAAGTCAGTGATTATTGTACTGTTGAAAATAATGACTTATTCTTTTCACATCGTAAAAATAAAGACGGTCAAAGAAATATAACATTAATAAAAAGAAAGTAAGAAACTTAAAAGTTTCTTACTTTTTTAATACAAATGGTGAACATGGTAAACCATCAAGATTCATAATTTCAACTTGGGGACAATCATCTAAAGCATAGTCTATTTCATAATAAGATGATACCGGTATTTTTATATAGCTATTATCAATAATGCCAGTAACGATATGCTGATCCACAACTATATGAACTTGCCCAGGTTTTAATAATTGATCAAAGTAAATCATAACTTCATCTTGTTGTTCAATATTTTTTATTTTTGGTGAAACTGAAGCAACGTGATGATAAATATTTTTTTCAACACTCATTGCAATACGTTTAGCAAGTTCTTGTTTTCTTGTTGGATGAATATACGTTGGATTCCCTGTTAATAACGAAACAACAAGATAAGTATTTTCTTTTTCTTTGGATACTTGCCATTGTGCAAGACGTATTTCACTAAAATGACTATTTTGATATTCAGGTAATTGGACAATGATGAAAGGGACGCATTCTTTATAATCTTCTCTCCAATTTTCAATAAGTAGATTTAATAGCTTTTGATAATACATATATCTTGAACTATCTTCTTCTCCTTGATAATACAAAATAGCTTTAATGGGATAATTCAGTGTCTTTTTAAACATATGTTCATACAATCCTGAAGGCTGTCCAAAATCATAGATCCCTTTAGGAGGTGGCCATGGGGTATGACCAATCTTATTTTTTATTTGTGATAGACTCATTTCTTTATGTTCACTTTGATAATGTTTAAACTTTTCTTGGTAATTATCAAATAACTGATAATACTCTATTGCATTTTTCTTTTGTTGTTCAATAGAAGGAAGTCCATCATAATAATCATCCCAATATACTTTTTTTATTTCTTCATCTTTTTTTAAGTAAGTTTCACTCATCCAACAAGATGCACTCGTTCCCCCTTTATTATTGGAAATAATACCAAGAGGAACATCAACTTGAAGATAATAACTAAAAAAAGCAGCAATAGCGCTCAACTCACCGCTATTATCTTTAGTTAACTTTTGCCACGTTTGTTCTTTTTGATTAAAAGGATAACTATATTGTGGCACATTTAAAAAACGAACATGATCTTTATAAACTGGTAATTGTTTTTCATCTGTTTGTGATAATGTCATTTCCATATTAGATTGTCCTGCTGCCAAAAAGACATCACCAATTAAAATGTCATCATAGACAATTGTTTCATCACCACTATTAAAAATCATTTCATAGGGTCCCCCGTAAAAGTCAAATTGAACTTCTATTTGCCAACGATGATGGTCCACTTGACTTGTGTATTTTTTACCACATATCATCATATCCACTTTTCTATCATCAGATTGTCCAGAAATTATTATGCGTTTATTTCTTTGCAAAACCATATGATTAGAAAAAGGATAATCTATTTTCATAACAACACCTACTTTTCAAATTTATAATCTATTTGATCTAATATTTCCTTTAATGATTCCAATTTATCAGATTTATTATGATTTAAATAATGAGTATAAATAATATCCATCATAATTAAAGCTGGTAATTGTGGTGAAATAATATGAGAAACAGTTATATTTTTCATATGTGCTAATTTAATTGTTTCATCCGTAAATTCATCATTAGTAGCATTAACAACAGAAGTTAATAATACTGTTGTCGCTCTTTTTTTATGAGCCGCACGTAATCCATCCATTACCTCTGCGGTACTTCCAGAAATAGAGATACCTAAAACCAAACAATCACTGGTTACTCTTGGCAAGTTTAAAACAATATCTCCACCACCATTTAAAGCCTCTACATCCAAACCTAAGCGAATAAAACGTGAACAAAACTCTCTAGCTACTAACAAATTTGAGCCCACTCCATAAACAAATACTCTTCGACTTGAATCTAATAGTTTAGCAACTCGAATCATTTGATTATTATCGACAATTTGATATGTTCTCTCTAGTACCTCTTGATATTTATGAATAGTAAATTCTGTTAGTTGTCCTAACCGATTACTTTCATTTAAATTAGCATTATAGGAAAACACAAATTCACGATAGCCTTTAAATCCCATTTTTTTAGCGAATCTAGATAACGAAGCTTCAGAAACAAATAATTTGTTAGCGACACCTTTAATTGAAAAATCCGTTATATCACCAGCCAAAAAATAATCAGCTATCACCTTTTCAACTTGTGTAAAAAATTCATATTTTTCTTTTATTACTGTTTTTGTACTTTTTAAATACTGATTCATTATATAACACCCCTTATTGTTTATATTCTATCATACACAAAGAGTATTACTTAATCTTTTTGTTAGAATATGATAACCATCATCATTAGGATGAAGACCATCTTTAAATAAAGATTTATTTACCTTACCCTCAGTAAAAAAATCATGATATATATCAATAAACCCTGCACATTCAACATATTCAGGTAATGTTTGGTATAATTTTTCAATAAATAAGTTTGATCTCACACCATTTGCATGATTAAAATCTTGTAGAGATTCAAGACATGGTAATGGTGAAAGAACATAAATCTTACAAGTTGGTAAATTCTTCTTGATTAAATTGACAATCATTGAAATATTCAAAGCAATTTCTCGATACGAACGCATTACTGTATTACCCATATCATTTGTACCAACATGTAAAAAGACCATTGAAGGCTGAAATTTAATCACAGCTTCATCTACAATCCACATTAATTCATCAGTTGTTGCTCCAGCAATACCACAATTATAATAATCTTTATCAGGAAAATACTTTTTTAAATCATAAAATTCAAATATCGAATCCCCAAAAAAGACAATACCATTATTTTGTGATTGTTTTTGTAAATGAATAATATCTAGCATTCTCTTTAATGCTGGTTCTCTTAATTGATAAATACAAGGATTGTATTTCATTTCTTCTCTCATTTAAATTTAACTCCTATTTCAAACATACGTTTCCAAGGCATAGATACTTCAATATGTTTAATTGGATATTTATGAGAAACATTTAATTTACAATATTCTTTAAGTAAAGCCTCACCAATTCTTTTTTCAACCTCATCTTGTTGATCTTTAAAATCATAATATGATAAACCTAATTCCACTAAATCATTTTCAATCACTTGAAGTCGTACCTTAGCTTGATAAAAAACATCTTCTATTAAATGGTAGATTGTATTAGCTGTAGCATCATGTCCTAATTGTCCTTGTGCTAAAACAGTACCTGTAGAATTACAGTTTGTATTCCACCCTGCATATCCTTTTAAAGAATCTAATAGATCAAGTTCATCTAAATAATGAATTAATTCAAGATCTCCTCCATTAGCATAAGCACTATCAACTAACGCTACATCTTTATCTTCTTGAATAAATGATTGAATTTGTAAAACAAAATTCATTAAATTACGATATGAAGAATAAGAAACATCTTTATTCTTATCAAATGACTCTTGCATGACTTTACCAGGACAATTAACTGCTAAAATCATATCTGCTTGGTTAGCATCATGTGTAAGTCTTGCTCCCGTAACTAAAATATGAGATTTTAAACTTTCTAACATTGGTCTATCTTCATATAAAGGTACAATAGAAGGACCTAATACTGATGCGTAAAACGGATAGATTTTAGGTGTTCTTTGACAATATTCATTATAGGCTCTTGTCATTAAAGATAATCCCACTTCATCTGCACCGGGATAGACCATCGTTTTAAATTCTAAATGGTCTTCTTTAATTTTTTCTAATATTTTCTTTTGATCAATAGCTGTATAACCAAAAGGTGAAGAATCATCTTGAGGAATGACGAGAAAATCTAAAATTCCATCTTTTAAGTATTCTAATGTCAATTGATTCATTTGACAGTTAGTTTGTCTTCTTAATTCATAATCATCTAAAATATCCTGAGGAATCTCTAATGTGTTAAATTCTTGTTCCTCTTTTCCATCCAGTGACATTCTTTCCTGTTTGTTTTGTAAATATTTTTTCTTAAATAAAGCATATCCGTATTCTTCATAATAATCTGGTTCTTCTTCACTTGAATTATATTGAGGACAACGCATGATACATTCAAAAGCGTAAATTTTTAAATCAGGTTTAAGCTGTTTTAATTTTTTTAATATTTCTAATCTTGTTTTTAGATGATCAACATCTAACTGATGCAATCTTGAAGGAATAAGTCCTCCATAAAGTAACATATCTAAAGAAATGACTAAAGCATCTTGATCTAAAACATTTTCTAATAAAAATTGTTCAATGTTTTCAAATATTGCTGGTGTTTTCTTTTTTGGAAGAATATCTAAATTAGGAATATTTAATTGAATTTCTTTATTAGACAAAGCAATCATTTGTGGATAAATATAATTACATGGTCTTTCATCTAAAGGCAAATATAAAACTTTCATTTTAATCCTCCAATATCTTTTCTAATGCTTCAGCAATATCTTTTACTTGATTGACATCTGATGTTGTTTCACCAATATAGTAAAATTCTTTACTATGATCTTTCATTGATAAATCACTTTCACTATCACCAATAGCATAGACCGTAGCATCTGGATACATTTTAGCAATAGCATTTCCTTTAGAAATATTTTGCGGTACGATTTCTAAAGAAGTTTGACTTGTCAAAATAGCATCTACATTTTTAAATTTACTTTTAATAATTGTTTGAATTTCTTTAAGTTGTGGAGTTGTTCCTACAACTAAAAATAAAACAACAGGTTGATAAGGAATAATCTTTGAATAATCATCTTTAATAATTGATGAATCATAAAATTCTTTAGGAAAATCTGGATCACGAGGACTATTCCAATAACGATTAGAAATGGTATTCATTTCAACTCTTACATCATATGATTTTAATAATTCATTAATTTCTAGTGCTGCTGATTTATCTAATAAATGGGCTTCTTGATGATTCCCTTGATAAAATACTGCACCATTTTGTGATATTCTTTCATTAATCCCTAAGTTATATTTTTCATTAATAAAAACAATATCATGATCTAATCTTCCTGTACAAATGGCAAGATGATAATGAAGTGATTGGAGCTTTCTAAGGAGAGAAATTGTTTTCTCTCCTTGAATCACTTCATTAGAAGCATTGATTAGAGTTCCATCTAAATCAAAAACGACAACTTTCATTTATGCTTCTTCTTCCAATTTTTCTTCTGCTTTATCCATTGCTTTTACAAAAGGCATATAAATAAGTACAGATAAGACTAATACAACTGCTGCAGTAATTAACGCTCCAATACTACCACCTGTTGATAAGAACGCTCCAATTAAAGGTGGTGTAGTCCATGGAGTCATAACGTATGTATATCCCATAAATCCAGTAATAGTAGCAATATAACCAATACCTAAGCCAACTAAAGTAACAAGAACCATAGGAATAATTAAAATTGGATTCATAACAACTGGTAATCCAAACATGATAGGTTCAGAAATATTAAATAATGAAGGAACAAATCCTAATTTTGCAATTTGACGATAATCTTTACGTTTTGAAACAATTAAAATAGCAAGCACTAAAGCAATCATATTTCCTGCTCCACCCATAAACATAAATGAATCAGTAAATGGTTTTGTTAGTACATTTGTTGCTGCTGCATGTTTAGAAATTAAAGCTACGTTAGCAGTTAAGTTAGCTAAATAGATTGGTTCTAAAATTGGTTGACCAATAATATAAGCTGAATGGATACCAAACCCCCATAATAACATATAGAAAATATAAATAACAACTAATCCAATAGGTGATGTAACGATAGCTGCAAGTGGTTGTTGTAAGAAATTGAAAATCAAATCATTTAATGGATAACCTAAGGCATTTGTAAGTAATCTTACTAATCCAAAAATAAACATTGTAAGGATAACTGGAATCATTCCATTGAAACTTCTAGCAATACCAGTAGGTACTGAATCTGGCATTTTAATAACTAATGCCTTAATTGACATCAATTTTCTCATGATTTCAACTGTTAAAATAGAAGCTATGAATCCTGTAAACAATCCGGCTGCTCCTAAATAATAAGTTCTAATATATTCACCAGCTTTGGCATCACTTCCAAATACTGTAATTGTTAAAAAAGCAACAACTGCGGTAACTGAAATTGTATCTGCATCTAATTCATAAGATCTAGATAAATTTCTAGCAATTAAGAAGACAACAAGTAATGTCATGATATTCATACCTGCGCTTCCAATAGAACCTAACATTGATACAATTTCATTTCCTTGAAAACCAAACCATTGATCGAAATAATTTCCTTTTCCTAAAAATACACAATTAAGTAATGTACATAAAGAACATCCAATAATAATTGGCATAATTGTTACAAAAGCATCACGAATTGCTCCTAAATATCTATTTTTTGATAAAGCTTCAGCAAATGGTAACATCTTTTGTGATAATTTATCCATTAATTCATTCATTAATATTTTCCTCCTTCTATTTCATCTGTAAATCTTTTTGTAATAATTTGTGGTCTTGTAATAATTGAACCTACAACTACGCTATAACATCCTAATTCTAAAACTCTTCTTGCTTTTTGTGGGGTATCAATATTCCCCTCAGCAATAACAGGATGCTTAACTTGTTTTAAAATCTCTCTAATAATCTTAAAATCATCTTTTTCGATATGATCACCTGTACTTTGTTTTGTATAACCAACAAGTGTTGTCCCAATAAAATCAAAACCTAATTGATCAGCATGGATTGCTTCATCAATTGTACTACAATCAGCCATAAATAATTGATGAGGATATTTTTCTTTTACTGTTTTGAAGAACTCATCTAAACTTATTTGACCAGGTCGTGTACTACTTGTAGCATCCATCGCTATAATTTCACAACCAGTTTTAACTAAATCATCAACATCTTGATATGTTGGTGTTATATAAACATCGCTATCATCATAATCTCTTTTAATTATACCGATGACTGGTAAATCAACGATTTTCTTGATTTCTAATATATCACTTACAGAATTACTGCGAATTCCTTTAGCTCCACCTTGATAAGCTGCTAATGCCATTCTTGCCATAATCATTGATGAATGTAGTGGTTCATCTTCAAGTGCTTGGCATGAAACAATTAAATGCTTATTAATTTGATTAATCATCTTTCCTCTCCTTTCCTGTAATTTCATCATAAACGGATAAAATTATATCCTCAATAAAATAGCCTTTTCTTGATTTTACTTTCAATCTTTTTACCTTTTTTCAATATTTCTTTGACTTATTCATGAAAGTGATTTCAAAAAAAAAAGAACATTTTATGTTCTTTTTAATCTTGAAGTATTCTTTTCATTATATAAGGAATTTGTTCAATGACTTGACTAGATAAAACTGTATATTGGTTTTTAGCTACCTCATCACCACATAAACCATGAATATAAACACCCAACGCAGCACTTACAAGTGGGCTATATCCTTGTCCTAATAAACTTACAATAATTCCTGCTAAAGCATCTCCCATTCCAGGAGAAGCCATTGCTTTATTACCACTAGCATTACGATAGACCACTTTACCATCAGTAACAATGGTGTTGGGTCCTTTTAAAACAAGAATAACTTGCTTTTCTTGAGCATATTGTTTAGCTTGTTCTACTAATGCTACATCATCATAAATTGTTGTTAAACGGGCAAATTCTCCTAAATGAGGAGTCAAAATATAAGATGCATGCTCTCCCTTTAAAAATTCCGGATGTTTTCCTAATAAAGTCAAAGCATCGCCATCAATAACCATAGGTAATGAACTGGCATCCATTAAACTTAAAAACAACTGCTCACTTACTTCATTTAATCCAAGTCCACTTCCTACCAATACTGCATTTTTATCATCAAGAACATGTCTGTCAAAATAATCTTGACGTACAACTGATGTACATTCAGGAGCAAATGAAGCTAAAGAATCTATAACTGATAAATCCGAATAAACAGTAACAATGCCACTGCCACACATCAGTGAAGCTCGACCTGCAAGCATGGCTGCTCCTCGATAATGACTGCACCCTGTCATGTGTAAAACTCTACCATAAGTTCCCTTATGTCCATTAAATAAACGTGGTTTTAAATGATAGCGAGCCCACTTTTCATCTATAATTTTAGCTAAACCTACTTCATCTTCCTTACTTACAACATCCAAAGTTTCAACATAAACATCACCTGTAAACATTTTACTATCTTCATTTAAAAAACCTTGTTTTAATGCTGTTAATGATATTGTTTTCGTTGCCCAAATACAAGTATTATATGATTTTCCAGTATCCGGATTTAATCCTGTAGGAATATCAATAGCGATCACATCGCCATCGAATTCCTGATTAATTTGATCTACTAATGTCTTTGCAATACCTCTTAAATCACTATTTAATCCAAATCCAAATAAAGCATCAACAATGACATCTCCTTCATTGAGATAATGATTTAGCTTATCTAAATTATTTTCATCTAATTGTATCATTTCTATCTCATTGGCTTCTTTTAAATAATAAGCATTTGCTTTTGATAATTTTTCAGGTTTTCCAGTTAAAACCAATTTTACCTTTTTACCTCTATTGTATAATTTTATTCCTAAAGAAATACCATCAGCACCATTATTTCCTGGTCCACACATAATAATAGGAACTTGATATTCTAAAAAATAAGGTAATAAAGCATCACTTGCTTTATCAACTAATTCTTCAATGGTATAACCATAATCCAATAATGCCTGATCATATTGTTTTAATTGCTTTGCTGTTGCTACATTCATCCTTAACACCTCTTTTCCTTATTTTAACATAAAAAAAAGAATTGCGAACTCGCAATTCTTTATCTTAATTTGTATATCTTACACCACAAGTAAATTTACCTGATGACATATTAGAAATTTTAACAACATCACCAGAAGTTGGAGCATGGATATATTGACCTCCACCTATATAAATACCTACGTGACCAGAACGCCAAACAATATCTCCTACCTGTAATTCAGATAAGCTAATTGTTTTACCAGCACTCTTTTGAGCACCAGATGTTCTTGGAATGGAAATACCATGTTGGCGGTATACCCATTGTGTAAACCCAGAACAGTCAAATGATGTAGGACCTGTTGCTCCCCACACATAAGGTGTTCCTAGTTTAGATGTAGCTGTTTTAACAAGTTGTTCACCGGAAAAAGTCACTTCAACTGTTAATGGTACGACTGCTTTATTTCCAGCTTTATCACTTACCGTATAATTGACAGTTTTAGAACCTGTTGAAGATGTATCTAAACTATCAATCTTCACTTGAGATTTAACATCACCATCTTTATTATCAATAGCTGATGTTAAATAACTGTTTAAATCAACAGTTGCCCCTTTGTCTACTTTGATTTGACTTTGACTCAAAGAAATAACAGGAGCTGAAATATCTTTTACTGTAACATTTAAATATGATTCAGCTTTATTTCCAGCTTGATCTTGAACAGTGACTTTTACTTTTTGTACTTCATTTTCTTTTGATGTATCAACTGTACCTTCTACCACTGGATTGACTGTTTCATCTATGTTATCAGTAATTGTCATATAGTCGTTTAGATTAAATTGACTACCATAATCACATACTACATCATGCCCAGATTTTAATGAAATAACTGGGGCTTCTAAATCAGATACCGCAAATGTAAATGTTTTTGTTATTTCATTTTCACTGGTATCACTTACTTTTAAATCAATTGTTTGCATACCAGCAACAGAAGCATCTAATTCTTTATTTGTTTCGATAAATGGTGTAACATCACCATCTACATTATCACTCGCATGAATATAACTTGTAACATCATTACTTCCGTTAATTGGTACTTCTACAACATATCCCTCTCCAGATCCTAATACTTCAAATTCTGGAGCGACTTCATCAACAACATCTACTTCAATAGTTTTTGTTGCTTGATTATTAAATTGGTCTACTGCATTCACTTCAACTTGATAAGTTCCTAACTGCTTAACATTTAATGAACTTGTATCAGCAGTAACTTGAATCATATCTCTTGAATCATGATTATCAGTAACATCTATGACATCTGTATCAAACTTTTCACCATAAGCAATACTTATTCGATCAGACACAATAACAGGCTTTTTTCGATCCACTGCAGCATATCCTACTAACATAAAAGTTGCTACAGCAACGATAGGCAAGAACATCATTTTACGTTTCATAATCTTTTCTTCAACATAATTTTTTATGTTCTTCTTAATATTTCTATCCATTCGTTTCCTCCTTTCAATAATATATCCATTGGCCATAGTAACATAAATAAAATAAAAAAGCAAATTTGCTTGAATTAAACAAAAAAATACTCAATCATAAATGACTGAGTATTTTTATTATATTAGTTTGGTCTAATTGCACAACTGAAACCACTGGCACCTGAAGCAATTTTTACAACATCTCCAGTAGTAGGAGCATGGATATATTTACCCCCACCAATGTAGATAGCTACATGCCCTGGTCGCCATAAAATATCTCCCGGTTGTGCTTGTGATACAGGAATAACACTTCCTGAACCTTTTTGTGCACCTGAAGAGTGTGGTAATGATTTACCCGCTTTTCCATAGCACCACATAACTAAACCTGAACAGTCAAATGAATTTGACCCTGATGCACCATAAACATATGGACATCCAAGTCTAGAATAGGCTGCTGCAACAACAGTTGAACCATAACGGTTACTACTTGATACATTACCAGAGAAAGCAATTCCTTTGCTTACAGCATTAACTTTAACCGTTAATGAAGCACTTCCTTGATTTCCTGCTGCATCACTTACTGTATAAGTAGCTGTATAACTTCCTGCTTTTGAAGTTTTAACAGTTGGAATATTAACTTTAGATTTTAAATCACCATCTTTATTATCAGTAGCTGATGCTAAATAACTAGCTAAATCTAATGAATCTCCAGCATTCACAGTCACTGATGATTTAGATAATGAAATTTGTGGTGCTTCTGTATCTTTTACAGTGACATTTAATTGTGCTTTAGATTCATTACCTGAATTATCTTTAGCAGTAATTGTTAATGTTTGCACACCATCATCTTTTTTTGTATCTACTGATCCTTCAACTACAGGAGATACTGTATCAAAGTTATCAGTAACTTGTACATATTGATTTAAATCAAATGTACTACCGTAATTAATAGTAACATTTTCTCCATTAGTTAAATTAATAACTGGAGCTTCTGTATCTGCAACTGCAAACTCTACAGTTTTTTCAGTTTCATTACCAGAAGTATCTGTTGCTTTTAATGTAATTGTTTGCGTACCTAAAGCAGAAGTATTTAACTCTTTATCAGCTTCAATAAATGGTGTAACATCACCATCCACATTATCTGTAGCTTTTACATAACTTGCTAAATCTTTGCTTCCATTAACTGGAACTGATACGACATACCCTTGATTAGAACCAAGAGTTTCAATCTTAGGACCAACTTGATCCACTACTTTTACCTTTACTGTTTTTGTTGTTTCATTAGAATATTGGTCAGTTGCAGTGACATCTACATTATATGTCCCTAACTGATTAACATCTAATGAGTCTGTGTTAGCCTTAACTGTGATTTGATCACGGCTATCATGATTATCTGTTACGTCAACTGCATCAACGTCAAATACTTCACCATAAGGTACTTCGATTTGATCAGATGTAATGACCGGCTTTTCTTTATCAACTGCAGCATACCCAACTAACATAAATGTTGCTACGCCAGCGATTGGAATAAACATTGCTTTTCTCTTGATGACTCTCTCTTGAATAATTTTATTCAGTCTCATCTTAATATTTCTATCCATTCGTTGCCTCCTTTCAATAATATATCCATTTACTAATATACCACACTTCAAGCCATAAATCCACCCTTGCAACCGCCTCAAGCCCTAGTAAATCCGCCAAAACCCAGTCATAGCAAGCTCTTTAGAAAATTAAAATTTTTTGAAATTTTTAGTAATTTTTTCTTAATTTTAGTATATCCAAAACTATATTTTACTAAACCCTAAATATTATTTTCTTGTTAGTTTATGCTTACTTTTCATGAAAAAAGTGGAATTTTAGCATCTGTAAACTTTAAAAATTTGAATTATTTTACATATAACCAATAATAAAAAATGTTTGTTTATTTACATCATTTTATATTCAAAACATCATTATATTTCATTATTTAAAAAAAGCTGACACGAGATCAACTCGCATCAGCCTCACTATTCAATACTCTTTAATGATTCAACCATATCAATATTCTTTAATACTTTTCTCATGACAAAATCAATAAAGAAAGTAAAAATAAAGGTTAAAATCATAGCGTAAATATAACTTGTAAAATGAACACTACGGATAAACATAGCCATATCGACTTCGACTGTTTTAATTAAATAATTATGAATGAGTTTTCCTAAATATAACCCCAAAAGCGAACCTATTAAGGATAAGATTGTATTTTCTCTAAATACATAATCATAAACTTCTTTTGGATAAAATCCTAAAACCTTAATCGTCGCTATTTCACTTTTTCTTTCTTGAATATTAATATTTGTCAAGTTATAAAGAACAATAAAGGCAAGGGCACCAGCACAAACGATAAGAATGAAGACAACACTGTTAATACTTTCCATTTGTGTAATAAATGATTCTGATATTCCTTTCACAAATTGAATTGAAGTCATGCCTTGATGATGATCAACTTGATAAGTTAAGTTCTTTTCACTTTGATGCGTATCTTTATCTAAAGTAAAGTATTGACTGTTATATGTCACCTCTTCACCTGTTATTTGTTTGTAATACTCAGGCGTCATATAAACATAATGTCTAAAATAAAGTTTATATACCCCTGCTATTTTAACGCTATACTCTTTATTGTTAAGAGTAAGTGTCATTTGATCACCTGTTTTTACATCTAATAACTCTGCTAATTTAGCGTTAATCATCACACCTTGATTATTTAAGGTTAAAGTTTTGCCTGTTTCAAAACTAGTCATTTTAATGAAATCTTTAAATCTCTTAGGATTTTGTGGTATTTCAATGGTTGCATATTGTTGTCCAACAGAAACCGTTTTATCAAAAATATTCATTGTTTCTTTAATATGCTTAAAATGTTTAAAATCACTTTGAGCCTGTTGTAATTGTTCATTATTTAAATGACTATCATAATTAACAACCCCATCATAGACCCACATCTTTTGATATTGTTCGCTTGCTAGTGGAGAAATAGATTGTTTTAAACCAAATCCAACTACCATCAAAGCACTACAACCAGCAATCCCTACTACTGACATAAAGAAACGTTTTTTATATCGGAAAATGTTACGCATAGTCACTTTTTGATTAAATGATAATCTTTTCCAAATAAAACCAATTCTTTCTAATAAAATACGCTTTCCATTCTTTGGTGCTTTAGGTCTAAGCAATTGAGCTGGAACTTCATAAAGTTCTTGCATACAAACCATAAACGTCGCTACTAACGTAATCAAAACAGAAATAGCAAATGTTTCAACACATGTTAAAGCATCAAATATAATACGTGTTGAAGCTCCTACATCAAACATCATAATACGATATAAATAAACAATAATACCTGGGAAGAAATATGTACCAAAAACAATCCCTAAACCACATGCAAAAAACGTTGCTAGAAAAGCATAAATTAAATATTGATTAATCACATCTTTTTTATCATACCCTAAAGCTCTGAGAGTTCCACTTTGTACACGTTGTTCTTCTACCATTCTTGTCATGGTCGTAAGTGAAACTAAAGCAGCTACTAAAAAGAAAATCATCGGAAATAATATTGATAAAGATTCTATAGATTGACAATTTGCTTTATAACTTAATATAGCAGCATTTTCATTTTTAGTTAATGTTACAACTTTTCCTTGAGGGATGTCTTTTATTTGCTCACCGCTTTGATCTAACTGCTTTTCAGCATTATTTAATTGTTCATTTGTTTGATCAAGAACAATTTTAGATTCATCTAATTGTTTTTTAGCTTGATCTAATTGTTGTTTTGAGGCATCTAATGTTTTTTTGCTCGTGTCCAATTTTATTTTGGCTTGTTCTAACTGTTGTTTTTTTTCTACAAAAGTCTTTTCCGTTTGATTAATTGTCTGTAAACTTTGATCTAATGTTTTCTTTATAGTAGGCAACTTAGCTCTTAAAGTTTCTATATTTTGACTTTGACTTGCTAATTGTTCGTATGATGCCATTGCTATTTCTAATTGTTTTAACTGTGCTTGATAGATTTGTAATGTTTGTTGATCCAAATTAGGATTAGCGATAGCTTCTTTTAATTGATTAACTTGATTGACAACATTTTGATAACTTCCACATTGATTATTTAAGGCTTGTAAAGCCTGATCATACTGACTTAATTGTTTACTATACGTTTGATAATCTTGATATCCCTTCTGATATTCCTTTTTCTTTTCTTGAAATAAATTAAAACCATCCTGATACTGTTTCAAACCACTTAAATATTGATTATATCCTGTTTGATATTGACGATAACCATCTTGATATTGTTTTAATCCTTGTTCATATTGTTCTTTTCCTTGTTGGTACTGACTCACACCTTGTAAATATTGGTTTAATCCATTTTCATATGCATTTTTACCATCTGTCAATTGATCATTAGCGTCACTTACAAGTTGACTATAGAACGAGCGATATTGCTGATTCAGTACTTTTTTTATCTTTTTATTAACTTGTTTAATAAAATCATCATACTGATCAGTAAATATACGATAACGTTCGCTCCCTTTGATCTGTATTCGTAAATCATTATAAACAACTTGTCCATCATATAAATCATATAAAGACTGTGGTAATGCCATCATTTCATTACCAACTGTTTTCATTAAAACAAAGCCACTATTATTACCATCACCTAAGCTATTTGTTCCTCTTTCAAAGTTACAAGTATAACGCGTATCATTACATAGCCCTACAACTCGATATTCCTTTTTACCATATTGACTTTCTAAAGTCATTTTTTGATTTAAAGAAATATTTTTTTGTTTAGCTAGATAAGCATCTAATAATATTTCATTATCTTTTTTTGGCAATCTTCCTTTTGTTAATTCAGGAAGAGAAACACCTTTATCAAAATGATCACTTGTATAAACAGTAACTCCTTTAGTTTGATCTTGATATTTCATTAAAGCATCAAACCGCATACCATAATCAATTTGTTTTACTTCTTTAATATTCTTTACTTTTGAAATCGTTTCTTGGTCAAATCCTAATGTACCAATATAATTGAGATCACTCCAGTTATACTGGCGATAATAATGGTTCATGGTTTCTTGCATAATAAGAGGCGTTTGCCTCAATCCGGCAAAAAATGCAGCACCTAAAAATACAATACAGAAAATAGATAAAAATCTAGCTTTTGTCTTAGAAATGATTCTTATTTGATTTTTAACATAAGCTCTTTTCTTCATATCTACCACTCAATTTCCTGAATTGGTACTGGATGATCATTTTCTAACATTTTATCTACTCGACCATTTTTTAAATGAATAACACGATCAGCCATCGGTGCTAATGCACTATTGTGCGTAATAACAATAACAGTCATACCATAAGAATCACACATTTCTCTCAGTAATTTTAAAATAGCTTTACCTGTCAAATAATCTAATGCTCCTGTCGGTTCATCACAAAGTAATAATTTAGGATTTTTAGCAATTGCTCTCGCTATCGCGACTCTTTGTTGTTCTCCACCGGATAACTGTGAAGGAAAATTATTCATTCTTTGAGCAAGTTCAACGCGCTCTAAAACCATCTTTGGATCTAAAGGCTCTTTAGATATTTGGGAAGCCAATTCAACATTTTCTAATGCCGTTAAATTTTGAACCAGATTATAGAACTGAAACACAAAACCAATATCATCTCGCCGATATTGCGTCAATTTCTTTTCATCATACAAAGCTACATTTTCACCATCAACCATCATTTTCCCACTGGTAGGCTTATCCATTCCTCCAAGAAGATTAAGAATCGTTGTTTTACCAGCGCCAGAAGGACCAACGACAACGACAAATTCACCTTTTTCTAGAAAAAAGTCAACACCATCGCTTGCATGAATCTCAACATCTCCTACTTTATAAGTTTTTCTTACATTTTCAAATGATATAAAATGAGCCATCTCATCACTCGCTTTCATATATAAAAGATGATAATATTATATCATAGAAAGCAAATTCACGAAAGGAAATGACCTATGCAAGTATGTATCTTATCAGACAGTCACATGATTCCAAAATCACAGTTAGAATCTTTTTTTCAACAATTAAATGTTGACTATATTATTCATTGCGGTGATATTTATATGACTTATCAAGAAAATGATTTACCTCAAATCATTCATGTCCGTGGTAATAACGACCGTTATTCCCCATTAGAACAAATCATTGAAATTGATCAACTTCGCTTTTTTATTACTCATGGTCACCATTACCAAGTTGACCAATCTATTCACCTTCTACAAGACTATGCAGCTATTCACCAAATAGATGTTGTATGTTTTGGTCACACACATATTCCTTATCTTTACCAAGATGAACATACAACCTATATTAATCCTGGTAGTCTAGCTTTTCCTCGTGGCTTGTATCGTTATCCTACTTACTGCATCTTCGATAGTCAAAGTAAACAAGTCACTTATTATAATTACAAAACCAGAGAAGTTTGTAATCCTTTTAAAAAGCCAGAAAAAAAATCATTGTTCCATTCTTTGTTTAAAAAATAATACAAATTATATAATACTATAATGAAAGCAGGTAATAATATGAATGTAGTTGATTTTAATATGATTGTAGAAATTAATGAATTATTAAAAGAACACAATATTGATTATAATGTTCATACAATTGGGGGTTGTGCCTCATGTGGTTTAGAATTAAAACAATTGGGTAATGACTATCCGTTAGATGATATTATTACTCTTATCAATCAATATTTAAGTACCAAATGGCTAAAAGTCATTCCACAAGATGACAATCCCTTTTATTTAATTGTTTTATCAAAGTTCGATTAAAAAACCAATTCTTTATGTAGAATTGGTTTTTTATTATTCAAATAATTCTTGTGATTCATTAGAATTTAAATCAACAATCTTATAAAAGTATTCTTTTTGTGATAATCCTTCTCTTTTAATTTCACTATCAATCATCCCATCTTTAATATATAACAATTTAGAAGAATAAGAAGCAATTTTAGGATCATGAGTAACCATCAAAATAGAAACACCTTCTGTTTCATTTAATTGCTTGAACAAAGATAAAATCTCATGAGAATTTTTACTATCAAGATTACCTGTAGGTTCATCAGCTACAATGACTTTAGGATGTGTCACTAAAGCTCTTGCAATCGCCACCCTTTGGCGTTGTCCACCAGAACATTCACTTGGGTATTTATGTAAAGTTGCTTCAATATCTAATTTACGACTTACATCATGAACTCTTTGAGTAATTTCTTCATGATTCATATTAGCTAAAGTAAGTGGTACAGCAATATTTTCAAAGATTGTAAGAGAATCTAATAAGTTAAACTCTTGGAAAATAAAGCCTAAATTCTTATAACGAAATTCACCCATTTGTTTAGGAGACATTTGTCTTACTTCTTCTCCTTGAATATAAACTGTTCCTTTAGTAGGTATATCAATTGTTGATAAATTATTAATAAATGTTGATTTCCCCGCACCCGAAGGTCCCATGACACAAACAAATTCACCTTCATACATTAATAATGAAACATCATGAAGTGCCGTATAAGGATGACTTGTCCCTATACCATATATTTTCGTAACCTGTGTCGCATGTATAATTTCTTTTTTCATTTTTTATCTCCCTTGAATTGTATCAATTACAGATTTTTTATATTGAATATAAGTAAATATTGTCGATAAGATTAAAGGTATCATGTAAAATAACGTCATCATCAAAACAAACCATAATGAAATATGATCAAAATAAACAAAACGTCCTAATATAATTACAATATAAACAAATGGTATTAAAAATAAAGATAAGTAAAAATAAACAACTTCATTTCTAGCAATCTTTTTTAATTCACACTTTGTATAACCTACTTTCCATAAATTATAAAATAAACCTTTTCTCATTTGTGCTTCCATCAAAAACTTATAAATGACGCTTACCGTAAGTAGTACAATCACAACTACATATCCCATAATAGCAACAACAAACTCACGATATGAATTTCTACATGACATAATAATAGTCATCATAGACGTAATAGAACCCACTAATAAAGCAACAAGTAAATAGGCTTGTTGAATTGACTGACATAAATTAGATGTATAAATCAAAGCATATTTTTTAGTAAGTAATGGACCTTCTTTCAACTTTCTAATAAATTTAGCTAAAACATATCTAAGTAAACCTATCGCACCATAAATACCTAAAAATGTCGGTACAATATAAGAGGTAGATTGGTGAGGTTCTGTAAACATCATAACAATTCCACCTATATAACAAATCCCATAAACAACATAAGGAAATTTAATAATACGACGATCTTTAAACTCCATTTCCTTATTTTCCATTAATAAAGATTGTATATCATGTCGATAAATAAAACCACTTTCTAGTACACACAATAAAAACATCATCACCAATACAAAAATAACTGTTTGAATGTAAGTCATCACCGGTGTATAAAAAAGAGAAGCATGAATATTTAAATAATCATATATCCAATAATGCATAATAATCGTTAAACCTTGTCCTAAAAGTATACCTAAAGGTAAAGCTATTAAAATTAAAGCAAAGGTTTGATAAATTAAATATAAAGTTGATTGAAAACTACTTAATCCTGACATTGATAAAATAGCAATCTCTCCTGTTTTCTTTGATAAATAAAAATTATTTGCAAAGAAAATCATAAATCCACAAAACAAAATAATAACAAAAGATAATGAAGAAGCAAAAGGTAGTTGCATTGTTGCAAAGGTTGTTCCCCCATTTGCCTTTACTGTATCTTGTAGATGAGGATTATTAATAATATCAAAAAACACTAATGACATCGATATTGAAAAAAGCATAGTCAAACCAAATATAATACTTTTCTTAAATTCTTTTTTCAATATCGTCATCGAAAACTTAAAAGTACCCATATCTTCCTCCTGACACATATTTTCATTATATAATCATTTGTAAGCGCAATCAACACTAAATAAAAAAGACTATAATATGTTAAATTATAGTCTCATTATGTTAATCCATTTCTATTTTACCAGTATATAATTGGTAGTATTTTCCTTTTTCTTTAATAAGTGATTGATGGTTTCCTCTTTCAATAATATGTCCTTGTTCTAAAACCATAATACAGTCACTATTTTTAATTGTTGATAAACGATGGGCAATAACTAATGTTGTTCTGCCTTCCATTAATTTATCCATACCATCTTGTACTAATTTTTCAGTACGTGAATCAATTGATGATGTTGCTTCATCTAAGATTAATGCTGGTGGATTAGCAACTGCAGCACGAGCAATCGCCAATAACTGTCTTTGCCCTTGTGATAAATTAGCACCATCGCCACTTAATAAAGTTTGATAACCATCAGGTAGGTGTTTAATAAAACTATCTGCATTGGCTAACTTAGCTGCTTCTATACATTCTTCATCAGTAGCATCTAAGCGACCATAACGAATATTATCCATGACAGTACCCGTAAACAAATGCGTATCTTGTAAAACAACACCTAAAGATCTTCTTAAATCATCTTTTTTGATTAATTTAATATCAATACCATCATAAGTAATCGAACCATTTTGAATATCATAAAAACGATTAATTAAATTCGTAATTGTTGTTTTTCCTGCACCTGTTGCCCCAACAAAGGCAATCTTTTCACCAGGATTAGCATAAACATCTACATTGTGTAAAACCATACGATCATCAAAATAACCAAAGTCTACACCTTCTAAACGAATATCACCTTTCATTTCTACTAATTGTACTTCACCGTTGTTACGAGGATGACGCCATGCCCAATGTCCAGTTCTTTTATTTGTTTCAACCATTTGACCATCTACTATTTCTACACGACATAAAGTAACAATTCCTTGATCATCTTCACTTTCTTGATCTAATAAATCAAAGATACGTTTTGCTCCAGCTTGTGCCATGGCAACTGCATTAATTTGTTGAGAAATTTGTCCTATTGGTTGATTGAAACTCTTATTTAAAGTTAAAAAGGCAACCAAAGTACCAATCGTTAATGCAAAATGACCATTTAAGGCAAGAATCGCACCTACAATTGCACAAATAATATAAGAAATATTACCTAACTGTACTGTTACTGGCATTAAAATATTAGCATACTTGTTAGCTTTATAAGCACTTTGTCTCAATTCATCATTGAGTTGTCTAAAATCTTCAATTGCTTTTTCTTCATGATTGAAGACTTTTACTACTTTTTGTCCAGAAATCATTTCTTCAATATAACCATTCACTTTTCCTAAATCACTTTGTTGTTTAACAAAGAATTTTCCAGATAATGAACCTAGTCTACGAGAAACAACAAGCATAACACCCAACATGACAACACTTAATACTGTTAAAGGTATATTTAAGATAATCATTGAAATAAATGTTGTCAAAATTGTCATACAACTTGATACAAGTTGAGGGATAGATTGAGAGATTAATTGTCTTAAAGTATCAATATCATTTGTATAAACTGACATGGTATCACCATGAGGTGTACGGTCAAAATAACGAATAGGTAAAGATTCCATATGTTCAAACATATTTATTCTTAAATCTCTTAAAAAACCTTGTGTTACATAAACCATAATACGGTTAAATGAAAAGGCACAGATAACTCCACATCCATAAAAACATCCTACTCTTATTAAAGCATGAAGTAATCCACTAAAATCAGGAGAAGAACTCTTTAATAATGGGACAATGTAATCATCAATTAAAGTTTGCATAAACATTGTTCCTTGTACATTAAATACAGCATTTCCAACAATACATAAAAAGACAATAATTAAATGTATTTTATATTGACTCCATAACATTTTTAATAAACGTTTCATTGTTCCTTCTTTCATTATTCTTCCTCCTTTCCTTTCATTTGTGTTTCATAAATCGTACGATAAATTTCGTTTGTCTTTAATAATTGTTCATGACTATCAAAACCATCTACAACACCATCATTCAAAACAATAATACGACTTGCATTTTGAACTGAAGAAATACGTTGTGAAATGATAATTTTTGTTGTATCTGGAATACGTTGATTAAATGATTCTTGAATACTTGCATCAGTAGCGGTATCTACTGCACTTGTTGAATCATCTAAAATTAAAATCTTAGGTTTTTTCAATAACGCTCTGGCAATACATAATCTTTGTTTTTGACCACCAGATACATTTGATCCGCCTTGCTCAAGATAAGTCTGATAACCATCTTCAAATCGTTCAATAAATTCATCTGCACAAGCAAGTCGACATGCCTCTTTACATTCTTCTTCACTTGCTGATTCATTACCCCATCTTAAGTTTTGTAAGATTGTACCACTAAATAAAACATTCTTTTGTAAAACAACAGCAACTTCATCTCTTAAGAGTTCAAGATCATAATTTCTTACATCTTGTCCACCGACTTCTACACTTCCCTCATCTACATCATATAAACGAGAAATAAGATTAACTAAACTACTTTTAGCACTACCTGTACCACCAATGATACCTATTGTTTCACCACTTTTAATATGCAAATCAACATCTTTCAATACAGGTTCTCCACTACCATGTTTATAAGAAAAAACAACATGATTAAAGTCAATAGAACCATCTTTAACATCAGTTAAAGCATGATTTGGTGAGACTAAGTCAGACTGTTCATTAATCACTTCAACAATACGTCTTCCTGAAGCCAATGACATCGTAATCATAACAAAAGCCATTGATAACATCATTAATGACATCATGATATTCATAATATAACTAAATAAACTTGTTAATTCACCTGTTGTTAAATTACCAGCTACAATAGCTTTAGCACCTAACCATGAAAGCATAAGTATTGATCCATATACAGCGACTAACATAGCTGGATTGTTATAAGATAATACTGATTCAGCTTTTACAAATAACTTATAAATATTTTGAGCAGCTTTTTTAAATTTTTCATTTTCATATTTTTCTCTAACAAAAGATTTAACAACGCGAATACCTACAACATTTTCTTGAACACTTTCATTTAAAGTATCATACTTAGGAAAAACATCATTAAAGTATTTTGTTGCATGATACATAATAATAACAAGTACTGTTACAAGAAAAATAATGGCTACCACAAAAATCATACTTAATTTTAAATTAATCATCATAGCCATCGCTAATGCACATATTAAACTCATTGGAGCACGAATACACATACGAATAATCATTTGGTATGCATTTTGTACATTTGTTACATCTGTTGTTAGTCTTGTCACTAAACCGGCTGTACTGTATTTATCAATATTTGAAAAAGAGAATGTTTGAATATTGGTATACATTGCATCTCTTAAATTAGCAGCAAAACCAGTTGATGCTTTGGCTGCATGATTTCCAGCAAGGAATCCTAAAGATAATGTTCCAATTGCAATAACAAACATCATTATTCCATATTTTATAACTTGATTTATATTTTGTGCTTCAATTCCTTTGTCAATTAAACTTGCCATTAATAAAGGAATAATAATTTCTAAAACAACTTCTAAAGCAGCATATAACATTGTAAGTAGCGAATCTTTTTTATATTCTTTTATTTGTCTTATTAATGTTCGAACCATATTATTCTCCTCTCTTTTCTCCTAAATAACCAAACTGTTTGTTAACGAACTATTTGTTGTAAACAATAATCAGGATAATCCTGATTATTGTTTTACATTTTCTATAATTTTATCTGTAATTTCAATAAATGTTTGTATTTCCTCTTCTGTTAAACCAATAACAAGTTTTTGATGAATATCTTGCATTGTTTGATCTAACTGTTTATTAAAATCACAACTTTGTTTTGTTAGTATAATTTTCTTTAATCTTGCATCATAATCAACAGGAACTCTTTTAATCATTCCTTTTTTACACATCAGTTTCAACATCTCTGATGTAGTAGAACGATTAATAGAAAATTCATTTTCTATATCTTTTTGAAAAGTATCTATTCCTTGTTCCTGCCTTTCCTGTACAAAACCAATAATCCACATATGCATCATTGTGGCATGATCTGGTCTTCCACCTAGCACTTTATCAATAGAGCGCTTAATAAGATTATTTAATGTTTTTATACGATGTCCTACGGGATCACGATACATGATTTCCACTCCTTATTGTTCGGTTACGAACATTATCCTACCAAATATTTTTATCTTTGTAAAGAAAAAGAATGATGTTTCCATCATTCTAATTAAATTTTGTTAAATCATAATTTTTAAATTTATTCTTTAAGGCATCTTCTACCTTTGCAGGATCAGTTATTTTTTCAAATGAATCATCATATAAAGTATCAGCAAAAACAAATGGATCATCATCTTTTAAATAATCAGAATTAACACCACTTACATAACAAGCAACATAATAAGTTTCTGTTTCTGTTTCATCCAAGAATGTTGATGTTTCATCTACTTTATAAATACCAATAATATGATCACTTCTTAGTTTGCTTCCAGCAAAATAAACTGATTCTAAACTATATTGATATTGACTATACGAATCATTTTCATAACTATCTTTCATCTCTGCTTCAATATCTTTTTTAGCTTGTTTTAAAATCTTTTCTGGTACATCTTTAGCTTTAGCATAATTTTCAGTTAATCCTTTAACTTTTACTGTGACCGTATCATTTTTTACATCAAGTTTTAAATCTTTCGCTTTTTCTTTATCGTATACAGCGTGAACTTTTACTTTATCACCATTTTTTAACTTATGTGATGTATCATAATCATAAGTGATTGAATTAACGAAAGAACGAACATTATAATCATTGTGGTCATAATCTATCGTTCCTGGATTAACATCACTAATATAACCTGTTCCATCTTCTCCCCCATATTCTAATGAAACTTTAGGCATAATATTAATTGCTGTCTTATTAAAATAGTTATCATAAACCTTATAACCACCAAACAAAACAACAACAGCAACAACAATTCCTAAAACAATCTTACCGTTTTTTGTCTTAAGAAATTCTTTTACTTTTTCTAATCCAGCTTTAGCCTGATCGGCACCAGCTTGAGCTAATTCTTTTGCTTTTTCACTGTCTACAGAAATAGTTGGTTCATCAGTTGTTTCGATAAGCTTTGTTTCATTAAAATCAAAATCAACAAAATTAACCTTAATCACTTTTTTTGCCATTAAAATAGCAAAAACATTAATAATAAATACTAAAATAGAAATATAACCAAAATATTGAATATATTGTCCTGCGCTTTGCATTGCTCCTAGTGATGAATAAGCTGAAAATAATCCCGAGTAATTCCCATTTATAGCCATTTTAATCACTTTAATAGCCGCATTAAATACCTCTAATGACAATAATAATAACAAAGTATTAATTGCATTCAAAATAAATTCAGTTAAAATTACATATTCCTTTTTATTCTTTTTAAAGAAATAATAACCAGATAGCACTGTGATAATGATAGCCAAAACTAAATATAAATAAAAAATAATTTGAATCACAGTCACTACTGAACCAATTAGCGAAACTAAAGAAGAAGTATCAGATAAATTAAAATTTGAAGTTGATCCCGAAGTCTTTATGTTTCCAATTAAAATGCAAAGCGTAACAAATCCACTATAAATAGTAGAAATGAGTACTATTTTCTTCTTTGTCGCTAGTTTTTCTAGATATTTCATCATTTTTCTCCCCTCCTGTATTAAATTAACTATATCATACATTGCCTTAAAAAAAAAGAAAGTAAACGAAATATTCGTTTACTTAAGGTAGCGGTTTTTCGCTTGCTAAATATAAATCATACCATTCTTGTCTTGTAAGTTGAATATCACTTGCTTTTACAATTTCTCTTAGATGATCAACTGAAGTCGTTCCAACAATAGGCTGCATCCCCGCTGGATGCCTTAATAACCAAGCAATAGCAATAGCCGATTTTGTTGTTTGATACTTATCAGCAAGATTAAATAAAACATCGTTTAATTTTTGATAATTCGGGTGATCAATAAACGTTCCTTCGCTCCAAGAGGCTTGTAAAGAACTCCATGGTTGAATAGTAATTTCATTTAAACGACAATAATCTAATACCCCACCATCTTTATCTTGAGCAAAAGCCTCTTTCATATTCATATTTAAACCTGAATCAATCATCACAGAATGAACAATAGATAATTGTAATTGATTAATTATGATTGGATATTTTGAATATTTCTGTAATAGTTCAATTTGTAATGGTGTGTGGTTAGAAACACCAAAACAACGTACTTTCCCCTCTTGATACAGTTGATCAAATACTTCAGCAACAACTCGTGGATCACATAAAGCATCAGGACGATGAAGTAATAAAATATCAATATAATCCGTATGTAATCTTTCTAGCGAATCATGGACACACTGTAAAATATGTTCTTTAGAAAAATCATATCTTTTTCCCGGAACAATTCCACATTTAGTTTGAATAATCATTTTATTACGATATTCTGGATGTTTTTTCAAAACTTCACCAAATATTGCTTCTGACTTACCACCACCATAAATATCAGCATGATCAAAAAAGTTAATACCTTCGTTTAAGGCACATTGTACTAATTTTTCAACTTCTTCAACAGATTTATCAGCAATACGCATGCATCCTAAAGCAATTCGTGAAGCCTTTATATCTGTTTTTGGTATTGTAAAATATTTCATAAACCCTCCTACAAATCAAATAAATTTAATCCTGTTTCTTCATCATAAAAACGATCAATTTGACAGTCTACTATTTGTATAATCATCTCACAAGTTGCTGAAACAACAGCTCGATTAAGATGACCACCATATACTTTTCCTTGTTCATCCCCCGCTGCCATATGAAGGTGACTATAGTATTCACCGTTAAAAGTATTAATTGTTCCCGTAAGTGAAACAATTTCATAATTACCTTCAAATTCATTTGCATGATATTGTTTTTCATTTGTCTTAAAGACACCTACTGTAAATTGATTAACAGCTCCTAAAGCAGAAACATGAGCAAACTTAATATTTTCTTTTAAAGCAATATTTTTTACCTGTTGTGTAATTTCTTCACCTTTATCAATTCTAGCAACAATAGTGTGATCTACTCTTTTATATTTCAATTTATTCACCTCTTTATCTTTATTTTACACATTATCAATCATTTATGAAATAAAAAAAGCAATGTATTAACCTTGAATACATTGCCTATTTATATATTTATTATCTTAAGCTTCTAAAGCTTTTTTTGCTGTCTCAACGATTTGTGTAAATCCTTTTGGATCACAAATAGCGATTTCAGATAACATTTTTCTGTTGATTTCAACATTTGCAAGTTTTAAACCATGCATTAATTTAGAATATGAGATATCATTTAATCTTGCTGCTGCATTGATACGAGCAATCCATAATTTTCTCATATCTCTTTTAGTTTGTCTTCTGTCTCTGTAAGCATATGCCATTGAGTGCATTACTTGTTCATGAGCAGTTTTGTATAATTTATGTTTAGCTCCAAAATATCCTTTGGCTAATTTTAATACTTTTTTTCTTCTACGTCTTGTAGTATATCCACCTTTTACTCTTGCCATTCTATTTTCCTCCTATATGATAGATTATTTACATAATCTTGATTTAATTCTCTTATAATCTGAAGCACTTACTAATCCTGATTTAGCTAAATGTTTCTTTTGTTTATGAGTTTTGTTATGTGATAAGTGAGATACGTAAGCATGGCTACGTTTTAATTTTCCACTACCTGTTCTTTTTACACGTTTTTTAAGACCACTGTGTGATTTCATTTTTGGCATAATATATTTCCTCCACTATTACTTTTTCTTCTTTGGCGCTAATATAGCTGTTAAAGTACGACCTTCTAATTTAGCTGGTTTTTCAATTTGACCAACTTCTGCACATTCTTCAACAAAGTCATCAATAACCTTTTTACCTAAATCAACATGTGCAAGTTGTCTTCCTCTAAATCTAATAGCAACTTTAACTTTGTTACCATCACTTAGCCATTTTAAAGTTCTCTTTAATTTAACATTTTTATCATGAACATCAATTGTTACTGATAATTGTGTTTCTTTTAAAGCGACAACTTTAGAATTCTTTTTCATTTCTTTTGCTTTCTTTTGTTGTTCAAAACGGTATTTACCAAAGTCCATAACACGACAAACCGGTGGTTTGGCACCTGGAGCAACACATACTAAATCTAAATTTGCATTATAAGCAATATCTAATGCTTGATTTCTTGACTTCACTCCTACTTGATCTCCGTTTTGATCAATGACTAAAACCTCTTTGAAACGAATCTTTTCGTTAACCAACTCATCAGGTTGTTTAGGTTTTCTGTTATCAAATCTGCTAATGATAGCCACCTCCATTTTTTGTAGTTTAAATAAAAAGTGAGCACATTAAGTACCCACACATTGACATTAAGATAAATTATCTTAGCGACATTTGCCCATCGACATCATCAATCGGGCGAGAAGTAGGCACTTCTTCTTTCCACTACTTTTCATTTACTCATGAATAATATCACTATATAGTATGAAAGTCAATGTTTTTTATGATAAAATCAACGAAAAATATGATTGAATTGTTCAGGCATTTGTGCTTCAAACTGATAAGTCTTGTGATTGATTGGATGTTGAAAAGAAAAGATATGCGCATGAAGTCCCATTCGTTTAATTGGATTACTTGTTGCCCCGTATTTTTTGTCACCAGCGATAGGATGCCCTAGTGAGGAAAGATGCACTCTAATTTGATTTTTTCTTCCCGTATCTAAAAAGACTTCTAATAATGAATATTTCCCATTTGTCTTTACTTGACGATAATGAGTAATTGCCAGTTTACCTTGTCTGCTTATATAAACTTGCTGGGTCTTACTTTCGGATAAATAATTCTTAATAGTACCTTGTTTTTGTTTTAATTTACCCTCAACTAAAGCTATATATCCTCTTTTTTTAACAATCTTATTCCATTGTTCTTGTAATTGATTTCGTATCTTTTCATTTTTGCAAAACATTAATACACCTGAAGTGTCTCGGTCCAAACGATGAACAATAAAAATCTTATTCTTTTTATTTTCTTTTTTTACATATTCACTTACTAAATGATACGCTGTTTTCTCTTTTTCTTTACCATCGGACATACTTAATAAACCTGATGGTTTATTAATCACAACAAATTCTTGATCTTCGTACAATATTTTCAAATCTGAAGATTCCTCTTTTTTTATCTCCACCGTATCATCAACTTTTAATAAATAATCAAACTGTGTTATATTTTGATTATTTACATATACATTTTTATACTTTAAATAGTTTTTGACATTTTTACGATTATAATGAATTAACAAAAAATCCATTAAAACCATTTCTTTTTTTACTCTATATTTCATCTTTTCTCCATTTCCTTTTTTATAAAAAAGAAATCTCATTAGAGATTTCTAATATTCAATAAGACGATGTGTATTCAATAAAATAAGAATGATTTCTAATTCATAAGCGACTGTAGCTAACCACCATGGCATAAATTGAACAACACCACATATTACAATCAACAAACTTACAACCACACCTAAAATCATATTTTCAACAATAATATGTTTTTGTTTTCTAGAAATATTCAATAAATCAATAATTGTTTCTAAAGTAGAATCAACTAATAAAATATCACTATTTTTAATGACCTTTTTATCATGCACTCCTCCTCTAGAAATACCAACAAAAGCTTTTTGTAATAAAGCAATATCTTTATCACAATCACCAATATAAGCAACTTCGCCCATTACTTTTGCTTCATCCATCACTTTTAATTTATCTTCTACAGATAAATTATTGTAAATATTATATTGACTATTTTCCAAGTCAACAGGACCATCATTAAAAACAATAAGGTTTTTATGCACATTTTGAATTTTTTCAAATAAATCCAATTCTTCTTGTGTCACTTCCACACCATCAAATCGATCATAAATAATAGTTTGACATAAATTCAAATCATCAAGCCCACTATTTTCTTCAATAATGATCTTTTTAGAAAAGGCTTTTCCTATTCCTGCAAGGACACTAAATGAAGCTCCTTGTTTATATGCAAAACTTCCTGAGACAGTAAGCATAATCGCTCCTAAATATAAATAATGAATATTATCATGTAAATTCATTAATGGAATAATTGTACAGCATATAAGAGCAAGAACAACTAAAATACGTGTATATAATACTGACGCCTTTTCAATTAACTGGTGCGTACGTGATTTTGTAAGTGGAGCCATGGTTGCAATTTCAACAACTTTGCTCATTGCAGAACTTTCATATGAATATTCTACCTTAACCATGATTTCACCTTTTTCAACAACGGAACCACTAAATACTTCTTGTCCTATTTCTACATCTTGAAGAATTTCACTTCCATTAAGAGCATAAACATCTAACTTTCCTTTACCTGAAACAATTGTTCCTCCAAGAGGAATAGTTTCGCCAACGCGTACAACAATCGTATCTCCTATATCAATATCTTCTACATCAACCATTGTATCTTCATTATTGTCACGACGTCTTACCATCACCGGTGTATTAACCAAATCATCAATCTTATCCATAGTCCAATTCATTACACGAATACAAATTTGATTACCTACGTAGTATAAAACGCCAACAAATAAAGCTTCTTCATATGCTTGATATAACCATCCAGCAAAACAGGCAATGACTAAAATAACATTTTCTGTTAAATAACGTTTTCTCTTAATATCTTTTAAAGCTCTTTTAATTGTTGTTTCACCAATGACAATTAAAGCAACTAACCATCCTAACCCTCTTAAAAATCCATGATCTGTTTTACCAACAACGCCTAAAGCAATTCCTACTACTAATAAAGCAATACGAATATATTTATGTAAGTATTTTTCATTAAATAAATCTTGTGATTTAAAAGGTTTTTTCCATTGTTCTACTTTAATTTGAGGATTAACTTTTTCTACCAAACGATTAATTCTAACAATTGCATTTTTGTGGCTTGTTGTTAATTTTAATAACTTATTAGTAAAATCAACCTCTACATTTTCATAAACACTATACTTTGATAAAACATTTTTAATTTCTTGGGCTTCTTCTTCTGTCTCCAGATGAGTAAACATATAGATTTGTTCAACTTTTTTTTCTGGTGCAACATATTTTCTTTTTTTAGAGTTAATTTCTTCTTTTAAAACATAATCATAATTTAAATTATCTAATAGTAATTGTACACTTTCTGGACGTGCACAATTAAATGTAATACTGTTTTTAGCTACCTTAATATGAGAAACTTCTTCTAAGTCAGTAAGTGCTAAAGATAACTTATTCAGTTCATCTTCGTCACGAATTTGACCGATAAAAAACACACGTTCCATAATCTTTCTCCTTTTACATTTGTCTATTTTAACATAAATTATGATAATTTCAAAATCACATTAATAAAAGGGACGTAATGTCCCCTACTCTTGATAACATGTATAACCATTTTTGCCATGATCTTTTGTTTGATATAATGCTTGATCTGCTAAACTATAAAGGGTTTTAAAATCATAACCATGCAATGGATAAAGTGAAATTCCAATACTACAAGAAATATTTCCTTTAAATTTTGGAATTTTAATACTTCTAATATTATTACATAGTTCTTCTGCCTTTAATTTGACCACTGAGTCATCTTCTATATTTTTCATAAAGACAATAAACTCATCGCCACCAGCTCTTCCAACAATATCATGTTCATCAAATGAATTTTTTAAAATTGTTCCAAAATGTTTTAATACCTCATCACCAACAACATGACCATTTAAATCGTTTACTGTTTTAAAATTATCTACATCAATCATAAATAAAGCACCTTTGGTTTTTTCTTTATTACTCATTAAATATGTAGATATCTCACTTTTTAAAGTCTCTTTATTTTTTATTCCTGTTAAAGCATCCATCTTAGCAATATGAATCAATTTCTTTTGGTGCTTATTATTTAGTTTAAATATTGTAAATAATAATACCAGTACTGCAACAATAACAATTGCTAGCAATTGATATTCTGCTTGAATAATAAATGTATAAGGCTCTTTCGCTTTATTCACATCCACGCTATAACACATCATCCAATCATTTATTTTTAACGGATAATAAGCCATATAACTCTTCTTATTATTTCCTTCAATAACAACATAGCCACCTTTTTGACTAGTAAAATTATTCTTAAATCGGCTCAACTGTTTTGAAGATAAAACTTGATATTGTTTAAAATAATCATATACATTTGATGAGTTAATAAATTTTTTGCTATTGATAGCTTCATAAGATATTAATTCACCATCTTTAGAAATAATACAAGCTGTTCCTTGACCATCATATACTTCTTTAAATATGATTTTATTAAGATCTCCTATATCATAGCTACCACCTAAAACACCAACAATTTGTTTTTGTTGATCATAAATAGGTACAGCTAAAATAACACGCGTCTTAGAAGAAACAGAACTAGAAAGAGGATCACTTAATACTCTGTTTCCTTTAATTGCTTCTTGAAAATATTGACGATGAGCCACGTTCTTTGTTGCACCATTGTCATAATGACTTTCACCATTAAGATCAATAATCGCTATATTTTCTAACTTTGTATATTCCTTAACAGATTTTAGCAACTTAAGATTATTATCACAAAATAAATCTTGACTACTCATATAATTACCAATGCCCTCTAAATAACGATATTGCACGTTAATATAAGACTTAAAACTTTCTGTTTGTTTTTCAGTACTCGTTACCACTTTGTCAACAGATTTTTATTTAATATCATTTTGAACATAAAAGAAAAACGAAAAAGAACAAACAAGAATAAAAGCAACAAAAACAATCATTACTTTTAAATAAGATTTAAATGAAGTTCTATAAACGATTTGTCTTTTCATAACTTCCACCCCATTACATCTTTATTTTAACACTTTTGATTTACCTAAACCTTTATTTTGACAATTTTCATCAAAAATATATACCTCTTTTAATCAAATATCAATAAAAATATAATATCTTAACTTAATTATTCTTAAAATCAAAAGCAGATTTTCACAAATTGATGAAATCTGCTTTTTACCTTATCTTAACAAATATATTTTTTCATTACAAAACAGTAAATTCCTAACAAGCTTATACTAAATAAACTTATAAACATCATACTATTAGTATTATCACCAGTTTGTACTTTCTTCGTTTCTTTTTTCTTTTCAACTGTTTCTTGTTTATTTGATGAATCAGTTGGTGTTTTATTATCCTTTTGTTCATCACTTATTGTTTCTTTATCTTTTATAGTCAAATAAGTTGTTACTGTTCCATCTATAAATATTATCTTAACAACATGCGTTCCTACAGTTAATGTATTTAAATATTCATCATTAAAAGTAACAATAGTTGATCCTTCTGTTATTTGATAATTTGCTTTATCTATTTCTTGTTCATCTACAGCCACTTTTATATTATTTGTAAATTCATGATTAATTCTAAGTGCTATTATTTTTCCACTCTTTTTAATAAATACAGAATTTGCTCCATCTATAATTTTGTAATCATTCTTTTTCTTAACAAGCTCATCAATGGCATTATTAATTGATTTTGCATAATCATCTACTATTGCCTGTTCTGTTATGTTTTTATTACGATCTACTGCATTGATAGCTTCTATTACTTTTGTAAAATCAACATAATCATCTTTGTTAAGCATATTTGCTTTTGCGATTGCTTCATTTACCTTTGTATAATCTGCTCCTTTTAAGATCAAATTATCAATAGCAGCATTGATAACCTTTGCCATATCATCAACTTCAGATTGTTGAGTAATCTTTTTATCACGATTTACTGCATTGATAGCTTCTGTTACTTTTGTAAAGTCTACATAATTATCCTTATTAAGAGTATTGGCTTTTGTGATTGCTTCATTTACCTTTGTATAATCTGCTCCTTTTAATACCAAACCAGCGATAGCATTGTTAATCATCTCTGCATAACCATCAACTATTACCTGTTCTATAATATTTTTATTACGCTCAACTGCATTGATAGCTTCTGTTACTTTTGTAAAGTCTACATAATTATCCTTATTAAGAGTATTGGCTTTTGTGATTGCTTCATTTACCTTTGTATAATCTGCTCCTTTTAATACCAAACCAGCGATAGCATTGTTAATCGCTTCAGCATAATTATTTACTGTTTCTTGTTCTGTTATGTTCTTTCCTTCTTTTACTGCTTTAAGTGCATTTTGTAATACATTTACTGTTTCATCTGTATAGATACTTAAATCACTTGGTACTTTCTCTTTTGCTTCTTGCACCTTGCTATAATCCGCTGGTTTTAATTTCAATCCATTGATAGCTGCATTGATGGCATCAGCATAATTATTTACTGTTTCTTGTTCTGTTATGTTCTTTCCTTTTTTTACTGCTTTAAGTGCATCTTGTAGTACTCTTACAGTTTCCTCTGTATAGTTTTCTAAATCACTTGGTACTTTAGCTATCGCATTATTTACTTCTGTATAGTCAGCCCCTTTTAAGACTAAATTTCCAACAGCAGCATTGATAGCATTTGCCATTGCATCAACTTCAGATTGTTGAGTAATCTTTTTATCACGCTTTACTGCATTGATAGCTTCTGTTACTTTTGTAAAGTCTACATAATTATCCTTATTAAGAGTATTGGCTTTTGTGATTGCTTCATCTACTTTTGTATAATCCGCTCCTTTTAACACCAGACCAGTAATGGCCTTGTTAATGGCTTCGGCATAACTATCAACAATATCTTGTTCAGTAATATCTTTCTCTCTAATAACAGCATCAACCGCAATTTGTAATACATTTACTGATTCTTCTGTATAATTATTTAAATCACTTGGTACATTGGCTATCGCATTATCTACCTTAGAATAATCTGCTTTAGGATAGCTCATGCTAAATAAACCCTTTATAATATTACTGAATACTACATTCGCATCATTAGAATTTTTAACACCCATATAGTAACCGCTATCATTTGCTCTATCTCCTAATGTTTTATAGTCTACAGCATCTGGATAATTGCTAGAGACACCATGCATATAAGCATTGAATGCCACTTCTTCTGTCCAATTACCATTACCTTTAGGTCCTGTAATTGATGGATCTGTTTCAGTAAACATACCAATTGAATAAACTTCTGCATATTTTTTTATTTCTTTTGAAGCTTTAATAGCTCCATTGGCAACCTCGCCATTAAAACTATTAAAATCTGTTGGATTACCATCTGTTAAAAAGAGAACAACTCTTTTTGCGTTTTTTCTTGCATTGTCATTAACACTACCATTGATTAATGATTGCGCTAATTCCATACCGTAATCACTACGTGTTGCTCCAGCTGGACTAATCGCATTTACTTTATCTTTTAATTGATTTTTATTTTCGTTTGTTACTGTAAAATAATGACTTACAATTTGAGTATAATTGTAACTATATGCCCCATCATGGTATGTGTTATTTCCTTCTTTAGTTTCTGGATCACATTTCTTACCTGCAAATTTAATAATCGAAATTCTACTTTGTTTATTTTTATCACTTTTGTTTGAATTACTAGTTGCAAAGGCTTCAATAAACTGATTAATTGAATCTTGCAATATCTTAATTCTTTTAACACCACTATTACCTATAGGATCATCCATGCTCCCGGATACATCTAAAACAAGTACAATATCTAATGGTATTTTAGCTTCTTCATTATCCGCAAATACATTTACAGACACTTGAGCAAAAATCATCATCATTGTAAGTATGCTTGCTATTAGTTTTTTATATATTTTCATGTTCCTTTCCCTCTTCTTTTCTCTATATTTCAAGTTATTTGGTAAACATAAAACTGATTACACTCTTATTTTACTATCTACCATAATCATTTTTAATGATTGGCGCGAAATGTCGTTTTTAGGGTGCGAAATGCAAAAGAACAAAAGGAACAATCTATAATTGATTGTTCCTTCAGACTGTTGACAAATTGACTATCGACAGTCTTTTTAAAATTTGT
>NZ_QRQB01000018.1:0-51336 GCF_003475785.1 Coprobacillus sp. AF33-1AC
TGCTCGTTTATACTACCATCTTTTCTCTTGTTTGTCTACTCTTTTTTGTTATTTTTTTAATTTTTTTGTAAAAAAAAAGAGGTTCTAACGTTCAAAAACTTCTTTTTTAATCACTTGCAATACACCTTGTTCGTCATTGCTAGGCGCAATTCCGTATGATATTTCTTTAATCTTTAAAACCGCATTAGCCATAGCATAGCTATATTTCACCGATTTTAATAGTGTATAATCATTCATTTGATCACCAAAAGCCATACATTCTTCTGGTTTTATGTTTAATTCATTTTGTAAAAAACGGATGCCTACACCTTTATTAATGTCTGCATTTTGAATATCAATCCATTCATTGCCAGATGTTGTTGCCTTTAAACTTGTATCAATCCCTTTAGCAATCTGATCAGCATACTGAATAATCTTCCCTTCAGGATCAAAGATAGCAATTTTCATAATCTCATCATTAATATCATGATAACTTTCTACAAATTGATAATTACAATAATATGTAGCCACCTGCTTTTCTAATTCTTTATATTTATTCAGACAGTATGCATTTTTTACTCCAGCAAGAATGATTCTCAGTTCAGGCATCGTCTCAATCATAGAAATTACTTTATCTACTTTATTTTGTTCTATTACATTTTTTGACAGTAATTGACACCCTTTTGCTATATAACTTCCGTTTTCTCCAATAAAATACATACCATTTGACATAGGTAAGAATTTTTGATAAAGGCGATAATATTGATTACCTGAAGCAATAACAAAATGAATTTGTCTCTTTCTAAGTTCATAAAACATATCAATAAATTCTGGTGAAAACCTTTTTTGTGAATCAAGAAAAGTTCCGTCCATGTCTGTCGCGATTAATTTAATCATGATTTTCCTCCTTTATAATCATATAGAGAATAGATCCTAATATTAAAATAGAACCTATGATTTTTAATATTGTCAGTTGTTCTTTTAAAATAAAACAGCCAAAAATAACACTTGTTACCGGTTCAAACATACTAATGATAGAAGCACGACTCCCACCTATATATTTAATTCCCTGTTGTAAACATATAATAGCAATAATAGATGTTAAAATGGCAATCACTAATGCATAACCATATACTTTCAAAGGCAAGACCCATTGAATTTGTCTTGTTAAACCTCCTATTAATAGGATACAGCCCGCAATAGATATAGCAAAATAAAAATTGAGTACATAGGGATTAAGTGAGCCTAATCTTTTTTTATCTACTCCTACAATATAATAAGCAAAGAACACTCCTGAAGTTAATGCCATAATCATCCCCAAAAAACTACTTTGATTAAACTCAATAAAAAAAGTAATACCTACGGTTGCTAATAAAAGGCACAAAAGTGTGGCCTTACCAAGTGGTTGATGATAATAAAAATAATATATTAAACAAACAAATAAAGGGTACATAAAGTGTAAAACTGTTGCACTCCCGACTCCTATATAACTATAAGATGTATAAAGTAAAATCACAGTCAATGCATTACCAATAATGCCAACACATAAAATATCTTTTAATTGTTTTCTGGTTATCTTTAATGAATAGCCTTTTATTTTAATCATTATCCATAAAATTGGAATAACAATAAGATGTCTTAAAAATGCCATCGTTATACCGTTATTACCTAGTTGATAAGTTATTTTAGCCAAAGTTGGTGTTAAACCAAAAATCACTGCAGATAATAAGGTTAAAAAATAGCCTTGTTTTTTCATTAAATAAGAATTCCTTTACAATGATCGATTTCGTGTTGAATAATTTGGGCAGTAAATCTTTCAAATGTTTTTATTCTCTTTTTAAATTGAACATCTAAATAAGATACTTTTATTTTATGATATCTTTGAGTTTGCTTTGTACCAGTGTGTGACAAGCAAGATTCCTCACATTGATAAGTTCCTGTTTCTTTTTCAATAACAGGATTAATTAAAATGAGATATCCATTTTGATTCTCAACTACAATTATATTTTTTAAATATCCGATCATATTAGCAGCCATTCCAACACAATGAGTTTGGTGAAACTTGATTGTATCTAGTAAATCATCAACAATATAAAGATCTTCCTTTGTTGCATCTTGGCATACTTGTGACAATATAAAATTATCTTTTACTATTTCTTTTATCATGATTTTTTCCTCACTAAAAAAGATTTCTTATAAAAATCTTTATTTTAAAAATACACGATCAGTATACTCTTTTGTTGAAGAAGAATAAAGATGTATTAATTGTTCTACCGTCATCTTTTTTCTTTCTTCACCTTCTATTAAAGCAATAATTTGACCATCTTTCATAATCATTGTTTTATTGCCATACTTCAAAGCATCTTCCATATTATGAGTAATCATCATTGTTGTAATATGATGTTCTTTAACTATTTTATCAGACAATTGCAATACTTTTTGAGCCGTTTTAGGATCTAATGCGGCAGTATGTTCATCCAATAATAGTAAATCAGGTGTCACTAATGTTGCCATCAATAAAGTCAAGGCTTGCCTTTGTCCCCCTGAAAGTAAACCCACTTTCATATCTAAACGATTTTCTAATCCCAAATCTAATTCTTTTAAAGATTCTTGAAAAAGAGTGCGATATTTATGTGACATTAAAGACAATGAAAAATGTTTTCCTCTTTGATTAGATAAATGTAAGTTTTCTTCTATTGTCATATGTGGTGCTGTTCCTTTTAAAGGATCCTGAAAAAGTCTTCCTATATGACGAGCTCTTTTATATTCAGGTTCAAAAGTGATATCTTTTCCATTTAATAAAATTTGACCACTATCACTTTCTACTGCTCCTGATATTGTTTGAAATAAAGTTGATTTACCGGCACCATTACTACCAATAATTGTAACAAAGTCTCCTGCTTCCAACTTTAAATTCACATGTGATAGAGCAACTTTTTCATTCACAGTTCCTTTATAAAATACAACTGACAAATCTTTAAGTTCTAACATGACTTTCTCCCTCTTTTCTTACTTTTTAAAGAGCCATTAGTCATAGCTAAAGCAATTACTACTAATACTGCTGATAACAATTTTAAATAACCAGAAGGTAACCCAAATTGTAAGGCAATACTTAAAATACAACGATAAAAAATAGCCCCAAAAACGACTGCAATCAATTGCATTAAAATCTTTTCTTTTTTAATAAATGTCATTCCTACAATAATACTAGCAAGACCAATAACCATCATTCCGGTTCCATTAGTAATATCAGCAAAACTTTGATGTTGAGCAAAGATAGCGCCAGATAAAGAAACTAAACCATTAGCTAACGCTAAACCTAATACTTTCATTTTATCACTATCAATTGAACTTGCTTTTACCATTGCTTCATTATCACCACATGCTCTTAATGATAAGCCTAATTGAGTTCTTAAGAATAAATCAAGTAAAACAACCAAAGCAATAACAAGAGCATAAATAATGATAATTTTAGCATAAGGTGTAATTGTTTCTAATTGACTAAACACTGTTTTATATCCAAATAAAGAGAGATTAGGTGTTTCATTCATAATCATCAAATTAACAGAATATAAACCAGACATTGTTAAAATACCGGCAAGTAATGGCATAATTTTTAATTTTGTGATTAATAAACCTGTTACAATTCCAGCCATAACCCCAGCAATAAAAGATAACACTAACCCCAAATAAGGAGAAGCGTGTAAGGTAACCACAGCACTTACAGCACTTCCTAGAGTAAAACTTCCATCTACTGTTAAATCTGGTAAATCTAACACTTTATAACTGATATATAAACCAAGTGATAAAACTGCAAAAATACCACCTAATTCTAACGCTCCTAATACAACCGTCTGACTCATCATATAACCCCTACATTTCTACATAAGCTTTATCATTTTTAATTGAATCAGGTAATGTAATTCCTAATTCATTTAACACTTTTTTATTAACATAAATATTTAAATTATCTTTAAATACTTTAACTGGAATAGAACTTACTTTTTTACCTTTTAAAACTTGATCAACAATCTTAGCTGTTTCTTTCCCTAAATTTTCATAATTAATTCCTACTGATAAAAATCCACCATCTTGTACCATTGAATCAGCACCTACATATAATGGCTTTTTAGCTTTAGCACATGCTGGTCCAACAATATTCATTGCACTAGCAATCATATTATCATTTGGAGCAAAAACAGCATCACATTTTGTATTTAATACATCAATTGCACTTTGAACTTCATTAACACCTGTTACTGTTGCTTCTTCCATAACAATACCATGACTATCACAGAAAGCTTTCGCTTTTTTAATATTAGTTACTGAATTTACTTCACCTTTATTATAAATTACACCTAATGTTTTTAAATTTGGATTCACTTCAAGTGCTTTATCTAAGATTTGATCGACTTGAATTTCATCACTTGTTCCTGTGATATTTTTATCAGGTTTTTCTAAAGAACTTGTTAATCCTGCTGATACTGGATCAGTTACAGCTGCAAAAACAACAGGTGTATCTTTAGCCATTGTTGCTGCTGACATCGCTACTGGTGTAGCAATAGCGACAACACAATCTTTTTCACTTGATTGGAAACCTTGAATAATAGAAGGTGCTGTATTCATATCTCCTTGAGCATTTTTAAATGTATAGTGAATATTTTCTCCTTCTTTATATCCTAATTTATCCATTTCTTTATCAAATGATTTTTTAATTGTATCTAATGAAGTATGTTCAACATATTGAACAATTGCAACTTCTTTTACATCCTCTTTACTACTTGAACATCCTGTTAATAATCCTACTGTTAAGGCTACTGCCATTGATAATTTTAATAATCTTTTTGCTTTCATTATTTTTCCCCTTTTCTTTGTTTTGATTTTTTTAGTTTTTAACCAAACACCATCGTTTCAATTTCATAAATTAACCCCTTTCTATGAAATCGCATTTTCAAAACAAAAAACACCTGTCCCAAAAGGACAGATGTTATATCTGCTATGCCACCTTAAGTTTTAAAATGCTATCACATTCTTGCCCTGTAACGTAGGCTTACGTCAAAAGATACTCGTTACCTTTCCCCTTTGCCTTCATGGGTCCATTTACCAAGTTGCTTACTATCTAGATTTCACCATCCTAGACTCTCTTTGAGGGCTTTCCTTGTTTTATCTCCCAATCACAAGTTTATGTATGTATATAAATTATCACATTGATACGAACTTGTCAATAATGTCGACATCATTTCCTAGGAAATAACATTAATCTTCAAATAAACAAGCACCGTTTGTTTCAATAACATGTTTATACCAATCAAATGATTTTTTCTTATATCTATTATATGTTCCATTTCCTAAATCATCTGCATCTACATAAATAAAGCCATAACGTTTAGACATTTGTTTTGTTGATTCACTTACAATGTCGATACATCCCCAAGATGTATATCCCATTAAATCAACACCATCTATTTCAATCGCATTTAACATTTCTCTAAAATGAGCATCAAAATAGTCAATACGATATTGATCATCTACAGTACCATTGATTAATTCATCCTTAGCTCCTAAACCATTTTCTACAACAAATAATGGTTTACGATAACGATCATATAAATCTACTAACGAAATTCTTAAACCAATCGGATCTATTTGCCATCCCCAATCAGAACTTGGAATATATGGGTTTTTAATGGCTACATTCGTATTAGCTGCTGTTTTCTTTAAACCTTGGTCATCTTTAGCAACACAACTTGAAGAATAATAGCTAAATGAAACAAAATCTACCGGATATTTTTTCATAATTTCCAAATCGCCATCTTCCATTTTAATATGAAGACCTTCATTTTTAAATTTAGCTAACAAATAAGCAGGATATTCACCAAACACTTGCGTATCGCTATAACAATAAGTGCTTCTCATATCTTGTTGAGCTTGAAGGACATCTTCTGGTTTACATGTATAAGGATAATAAGTCAATTTTGTAAGCATACATCCTACTTTTGATCCCGGTATCTTTTCATGACAGATTTTTGTAGCTAAGGCACTGGCTACAAATTGATGATGCATTGCTTGGAAAATCACTTCTTGGAAATTTCTATTTGGAAAACGATCTTCTATTAATCCACCAGTAGTATAAGGATGACGAATCATAGAGTCTACTTCGTTAAAAGTTAACCAATATTTGACTTTATCTTTATAACGTTCACAAATTGTTTCTACATATCGTACAAACATATCTACAACTTCTCTTGAAGCCCAACCATCATAATTTAATACTAAATTAATAGGTGGTTCATAATGTGACATTGTTACTAAAGGTTCAATGCCATATTTTAAACATTCATCAAAAACATCATCATAAAACTTTAGTCCTTCTTCATTAGGTTGTAAATCATCACCATTAGGGAAAATACGTGACCAGGCAATAGACATACGATATACTTTAAAGCCCATTTCTGCAAACAATTTAATATCTTCTTTATAATGATGATAACCATCCGCACCATGTCTTTTAGGATAAAGAGAATCATCATTTGATTTTAAAGCATCTTCAATATCTTTTGAAGTAACAGCATTTTGTGCTTTATAATCTTGAACATCAACATCTAAATGATGTCTAGCACAATCAGATACTGAAATTCCTTTTCCTCCTTCATTCCATCCACCTTCATATTGATTGGCAGCAGTGGCACCACCCCATAAAAATCCTTTTGGAAATTGTCTTACCATTTTTTATATCTCCTCTTCATTTTTTCTACCCTTCTATTTAAAGCCAATAAAGCTGATTTGACTAGCGATTTTCAAAAAATGCAAAAAAAGAATATCTCTTTCAAGATATCCTTATTTTTAAATTAATTTTTATTTAATTGTTTTCTTAAGTTTTGTGCTGCCGTTATCATGTTGATTAAACTTGCTACTGTTTCATTTTCACCACGTGTTTTCAAACCACAATCTGGGTTGACCCATAAAGATTCAACCGATATCTTTTCTAGCATCACTTTTAATGCCGCTTCAATTTCTGTAACACTTGGAATTCTTGGTGAATGGATATCATACACACCTGGACCTACTTCTGTTTCAAAATCATTTTTCTTCAGTTCATCTAGAATTGTTAATTTTGAACGGGCGGCTTCAAAAGTAATCACATCTGCATCCATATCATCAATTTCTTTAATAATATCTTCAAATTCACTATAACACATATGAGTATGAATTTGAGTCTCTGGATTGACTTTACTATGACATAAACGAAATGCTTTAATCGCAAAGTCTAAATAATCATGATGCCAATCCGCCTTGCGTAATGGAAGTTTTTCTCTTAATGCTGCCTCATCTATTTGAATAATATGAATTCCTGCCGCTTGTAAATCTAACACTTCTTCTTTAATTGCAAGGGCAATTTGATACATCATTTCTTTTAATGAAATATCAACTCTAGGAAATGACCAGTTTAATATTGTAACAGGACCTGTAAGCATTCCTTTTACTTCCTTTTTAGATAATGATTGGGCATACTTGATGACATCAACCGTCATTGGTTTAACTCTTTTAATATCACTAAAAATAATAGGTGGTTTTAAACCCCTTGTTCCATATGACTGTACCCAACCATTTTCTGTAAAGACATACCCTTGTAATTGTTGTCCAAAATATTCAACCATATCATTTCTTTCAAATTCTCCATGAACAAGTACATCCAAACCTATTTTTTCTTGTAATTCAATACATTCTTTAATATGACGTTGCATTTCATGACAATAATCATCATAGCTTATTTTACCTTTTTTATACTTAAACCTTGTTTGTTTGACTTCTTTAGTTTGTGGAAATGAGCCAATTGTAGTTGTTGGTAATAATGGTAAATTCAGTTTCTCTTTTTGTACTAAGCGTCTTTGACTTCTAGGAACTTGTCGAATAAAGTCATCTTCTTTTAATGCTTTTAAGGCATCTTGGACTTGTTGATTTGTTCTTAATACACTTTCTTTAAATAAATTTTGATTTTGAATATAAAGTTCATTTTCTTGATAATGTTCATCTTCAAATAATTGACATATTTCATCCATCTCTTTTAATTTTTCATAAGCAAATGAAAAATGCTTTTTAATATTTGAATCCATCTGTGTTTCATTTTCAATTGTATAAGGAACATGTAATAAAGAACATGATGTATTTAAAATCACATTTTGATTTTCACTTAATTGTTTTAATTGTCTTAAAATATCTTGATAATTTGCTTTCCAAATATTTTTACCATTAATTAATCCTGCAAATAAAATCTTATCTTTTGGTAAAGGTGTCTGTTTAACTAAATCATATGTTTGTTTTCCTTCAACAAAGTCAAGACCTACCCCATCAAAATTGAGTCCACAAATTTCATGATAACAATCTCTTACATCCCCAAAATAAGTTTGTAATAAAACCTTAGTTGTTCCTTTATATTTTAATATTTCCTGATAGAAATCAACGAATAACGCTACATCATTTTGATCCATATCTTTAACTAAAGAAGGCTCATCAATTTGTAACCATGCCACCCCTGCTTGATGACACTGTTCAATAATATCAATATAAGCTTTCTTTAAATCTGTAACATAATCTTTTTTATCTTTAGTTCCATTTACTTTAGCTAAATCTAAAAATGTATAAGGTCCAATAATAACTGGTTTTGTTTCAATACCTATTGATTTAGCCTGTTTATATCCTTGTAGAAAATCAAGATTTCTTAATTTAATACATGTATCATCTTCTAGTTCAGGAACCATATAATGATAATTAGTATTAAACCATTTTTTCATTGTATGTGCCTTAACATCACCTTCTTTTCCTTGATAACCTCTAGCCATAGAAAAATAAGTCTTTAAATCATCTACATTTAAATCTAAATAACGCTTTTCAATTGCATTTAACATCACGGTCGTATCAAGCATACCATCATATAAAGAATAATCATTGGATGGTATAAAAGATACATGATGTTCTAATTGCTTATTCCATTGTAATGCTCTTTGTTCTCTAACAAATTCAAGATATTGAATTTGTGTAATTTCGTTTCTAAAATATTTTTCAGTTTCAAATTTTAATTCTCTATGAATTCCAATACGTGGAAATCCAATAATTGAATATTTCATATTTTCCCCTCATCTTTCTTTGATAACTCAAGTATAAAATGCTTCTTTATCAACGTAAAATATAAAATAAAAGCGGTTGATTATAGTTTAAAACTATAATCACCGCTTATTTTGTATATTCAATAAGTGTTTCTATATAATGCTTACCAAACTGGTCTAAAACGACTTTATTATGCGTAATGTAACCTATTTCCATATAATCATCCACCTCTAAAGGTATCGCTACAATATTCTTTCCATTCAATTGTTCATTAATAATACCACTACATATTGTATAACCATTTAACCCAATCAACAAATTAAAAAGCGTAGCTCGATCACACACCATAATATCTTTTTTACTATCTAAAGTACTTAATATTTCTTCAGAAAAATAAAATGAATTATGCTCACCCTGTTCATAAGATAAACGAGGATAAGGCTCTAAATCTTCTAATGTAACTAGGTTTTGTTTAGCTAATGGGTTATCCTTACCTACAAAAACATGAGGTTTAGCTACAAACAGTGAATGAAACTGTAAATCATTTTCCTTTAACGTCTTTTTGATGACTGTCTCATTAAAACGATTTAAATATAAAATACCAATTTCACTTTTTAATCTAGCAACATCTTCAATAATTTCATACGTCTGTGTTTCTCTAATTCTAAAGTCATATTCTTGACCCCCATATTTTTTAATTAAAGAAACAAATGCTTCTACGGCAAAAGAATAATGTTGTGTAGAAATACAAAACTGATGCTTAACTGGTGCTTGACCAAAATATTTTTCTTCTATCAAATTCGTCTGATCAATCACCTGTCTGGCATAACCTAAAAATTCTTCACCTTGACTTGATAAAATCACACCGCGGTTAGTTCTAATAAAAATGGTTATTCCCAACTCATTTTCTAATTCTTTAATTGCTGTAGTTAAGCTTGGCTGAGCAATATAAAGCTGCTTGGCTGCTTCACTAATCGTTCCCGCATTCGCTACGGCAATTACATACTTTAACTGTAATAATGTCATCTTCATCCCCCTGTTTTATTACCAAACAAGGAAACATACATCTGCATGCTTCCGGTTCCGGCAGAAACATCATTTTCTTTTCACGTATCTGACTTATCCTTCATGGCTTCACAGTGACCGACTCGCAGGGAATTACACCCTATTCCGTGTTCTATCAATGATAGATAAAAGAAAATGTTTAATTTTCTCTAACATTATAACACATTATTTTTGTTAAGATTGTGTAATTTTAAGCATAATACTTTAGAATGTTGCTATAATGTTAGTAATGAGGGAGTAGTCTCACAGCTGTGTGATGTTGCCAACAATCGCGAATCTATATTCTGGTGCATCTTAAAGACAAGACTCGTTAAGGCTTATGTTTTAACGATCTTGTCTTTTTTGTAAAATTGTAGGAGGAAATATTATGTACTATCAAAAAACAGTGAATGAAACATTAAAATTATGTCATAGTTCTATTTATGGCTTATCAAGCCAAGATGTGAAATTACATCAAGAAAAGTATGGTAAAAATGTCTTGCTTAAGCAAAAAAATGAATCACCCATCAAAATATTCATTGACCAATTCAAAGACTTACTTGTTATCATTTTAATTATTTCAGCTATTATATCTGGATTAAGTGGTCAATTTGAAAGTACCATTGTTATTATTGTTGTCATTGTCATGAATGCCATTTTAGGTACTCATCAAACCATCAAAGCCCAAAAATCCCTAGATAGTTTAAAAAAACTATCTTTACCTCAAGTTAAAGTCTTAAGAGATCAAACATTACAAATGATCCCCGGAGATGAGTTGACCATTGGCGATATTGTTCAAATTGAAGCTGGCGATGTTATCAGTGGAGATGGTAGAATTATCGAAGCTTCATCCTTGCAAACCAATGAAAGTGCCTTGACTGGCGAAACAGAAAGTATTGATAAACAATGTCACCCTCTATCTAAAGAAACCATGATATCTAATCAAAACAATATGGTCTTTTCTGGCAGTCTAGTGACAAACGGTACTGGTCGCTATGTTGTAACAAGTATCGGTATGAACAGCGAACTTGGTAAAATTGCCCAGTTGCTAAACGATACTCAAGAACGTAAAACCCCACTTCAACAAAATCTAGATCAATTTAGTGGTCAATTATCCATTATTATCATCATTATCAGTATTCTGGTTCTTTTTCTTAATATCTTTTTAGCTAAACAAAAACCGCTTGATGCTTTTATGATTGCTGTAGCTTTAGCTGTTGCTGCAATTCCTGAAGCATTAAGTTCTATCGTCACAATTGTTTTATCACTTTCTACCCAAAAAATGGCAAAAGAACATGCCATTATTAAAAACTTAAGTGCCGTAGAAAGTTTAGGTTGTATTTCTGTTATTTGCAGTGATAAAACTGGAACTTTAACGCAAAATAAAATGACAGTTCAAAATATTTACTTCTATGACCAACTTTACCACTATCAAGATTTAAACAAAGAAAAACATGATCATCTCACTTTATTAAAAACATGTTCACTCTGTAATAATGCTTCCATAAATAACCAACAAAGAATTGGCGATCCTACCGAACTTGCCTTACTTGATCTTGTAAACTATCATCATTTTCCTACTTTATCTCATTTAAATGAACTTCCTTTTGATTCAACCAGAAAAATGATGTCTGTTCTTTCTAAAAACCATCTATATAGTAAAGGCGCTCCTGATGTTATCTTACAAAAATGCCAAACCATTTTAATTCATGGCAAAAAAGAAAAACTCACTCATTTCCATAAACAAACTATTTTAAAACAAAACCAAACGCTTGCCAGCCAAGGTTTACGTGTCTTAGCCTTTGCTTATAGGCCATGTACATCTTTTGGTTTAACAGTAGAAGATGAAAATCAACTTACTTTCATTGGCTTAGTTTCACTTATGGATCCTCCTCGCCATGAAAGTCCACTAGCTGTAAAAGCATGCCGTCAAGCATCCATTAAACCTGTTATGATTACTGGTGATCACATTGTGACCGCTAAAAGTATTGCCTTACAAATCGGTATTTATCAAGATGGGGATTTATGTTTAGAAGGAGAACAACTTAATCATATATCTGATCAAGAACTAGAAACGATTTTACCAAAAGTAAGCGTCTATGCCCGTGTTGCTCCTGAACATAAAATACGTATTGTAAAACTATGGCAAAAACAAGGCGCCATTGTTGCAATGACCGGTGATGGTGTCAATGATGCTCCAGCTTTAAAACAAAGTGATATCGGTGTTGCTATGGGAATCACCGGTAGTGAAGTTTCTAAAGATGCTGCCAATATGATCCTTACTGATGATAACTTTTCCACTATTGTCAAAGCCGTTATTATTGGTCGTAATGTTTATCGTAATATTAAAAATGCGATTCATTATTTATTATCAGGAAACTTTGCCGGGATTTTATGTGTTTTAATGACTTCTCTCTTTTTCTTACCTACACCTTTCTATCCTGTGCATTTACTTTTTATGAATCTTATTACCGATTCTTTACCAGCTATCGCTATTGGTATGGAAAAAATAAAAGAGGATGTTCTTAATGATCCTCCACGTCATAAAAATAATCATATTTTAAATCAAACTTCTTTAAATGAAATATTAGTTGATGGTACTATTATTGCTTTCTGTACAATGATAGCTTACTATGTTGGGCTAAGGTACGATGCTTTAACAGCAGCCACTTTTGCCTTTGCTACAATTTGTCTATCACGTTTACTTCATGGTTTTTCTTGTCGTAGTAATCAGCCAATCTATCGAATTGGAATAACATCTAACATCAGTAGCATTCTTGCTTTTTTCGTTGGTTTTGGCTTATTACATCTTATTTTCTATATCCCATTTTTACAAGACTTATTCATGATTACTTCATTATCACTATCAAAACTTATCATGATTTATACTTTTTCACTTTTATCTTTTGTACTTATTCAATTTAAAAAAATAATAGTTAAACAATAAAACAACCCTTAGGTTGTTTTATTTGTCTAATATAAATTTTTCAATATAATGACCAATTCCATCATGATCATTATCATCAGTAATATAATCAGCAACACTCTTTGTTTTTTCACTTCCGTTAGCCATAACGACCCCAACACCAGCATTTAAAGTCATATCATAATCATTATCAGCATCACCAAAAGTCACGATATCCTTGATATCAATATCATGTAACTTAAGTGCCTCAATTAATCCGGCTGTTTTCGTCACTCTAGGATCCATATATTCATAAAGTACACTTGCTGTTTTTAATGAAGATGATTTAAATTGATCATTATGGAAAGTTTGACTTCTTGCAATGACTTGATCCATATAATCTTCTTGACAAACAATGATCAATTTTGGTTTAGGTTTTGTAAGATATTCATCGTAATTCACCACTTTATAAGGAACATGGTCCGCTTTAGATAACATTTGAATTAATTCATCATCTTTAGGTGCATATAAAATACCATTTTCCGGAATAGCAAAATTGACTTTCATATCTTGATAATGTTCAACAATATTTTGAATTAATTGACCATCTAAAGGATACTGTTCCTTATAAGTATCTAATTTATAATCATAAATTTCTCCTCCGCCAGTACCAACGATGATATCAACCAATCCATCAATATGCCAATCCTTTAGTAAAGTTTGAATACTATTGACATCTCTCCCTGTTGATAAACCAAATAAAATTCCTTTTTCTCTTGCTTTTTTTATTGCTTCTACTGTTATTGGTGTCACATATCCTTTTGAACAAAGAAGAGTTCCATCAATATCACACATAATTGCTTTTACACTCATAACACGACCTCCTATCTTCATCATAAAAAATGCTATAACGATAAACAATGCAAACTAATGGAAACGAATTATTTTTTCAAAATTATCTTATATTAAAATATAATTTAGAATTCTTTTCTCATTTTATCTTACCTTCTACTAAATTTTCATAATAATATAATTTTCGATCTAAATTATTTTGATAATCTAATTCAAAATAACTTGTATATAAAGTATCTAAAATATAAAGCAAAGAAAGCCTAGTAGAAAAAGATGAAATCTTTTTATAATGATTTTCATGATGTGCTAAATAGAGATGATAATCCGGTTCAATATCTTTAAATGAATAATCTCTAGAAGAAATTAAAACAATAGGTGTCTTCACTTTTGAAAGAATACGTGGTAAAACCTCTGTTAATACACCTCTTCCACCAAAAGTAATAACAACCGCTAAATGATTTTCATCACTGCTTGCTGCTGTTAATCGTTGTTGGTAATCTTCAATAGGTACATGAACATGAACACCTATTTCTTGCATCTGAAATTGAAAATTCAATGCAAAATAAATATTTCCTGCTGAAGTATAAAGATCAATAACTTGGGCTTTTTTCATAGCACTCGCTACCAATCTTAGTTGTTCTAAATCAAAAAGATTTCCCGTAAGATCAATTGTTTGTTTATAATCTTCACCTAAATTATGAACAATTTCATAATGGGTTTGATATTGTTTAACTGGGAAATCAAAATCAAAATCATCATTACACTTCAAATAATCTGGAAGTGAACTGGTAATTTTCATTTTCAAATCAGAAAATCCAGATAATTCTAACTTATCGCATAAACGATAAACAGTTGCTGGTGAAACAAAACAGGCTTGTCCTAATTCTTTATAAGACATATTTAATACTGCTTGTGGTTTTTTTAATATATAATTAGCTACTATTTTTTCATTACTTGAAAAATGGTCCTGTTTTTGTAATTTTAAAAATATATTCATAAATTTCTCCCCATTCATTAATTTTATTATACCATTATTCATATCAAGATATTTTCAATTTTTGAAATAACCATCATTGTTCTTGACATCAATACTACTTGAACCCTTATAATATCTTTTGTTTTATAAAGAGGGGGTTCATTATGAGAAAACAAGTCGATATGCTTCATGGTAGTCTATGGGATAAATTATTATTATTTGCTTTACCACTTGCTGCTACAAGTATTCTCCAACAATTATTTAATGCAGCCGATGTTGCTGTAGTCGGAAATTTTGCTGGTAATAGTGCTCTTGCTGCCGTAGGTGCTAATGGTCCTGTTATTAATTTATTAGTCAATTTATTTGTGGGTTTATCAGTAGGGACAAATGTTGTAGTCGCTTCATTTATTGGTAGTGATAATCAAAAAAAAGCTAATCAAGCCGTGCATACATCCATCTTACTTGCTTTAGTAAGTGGGATTGTTTTATTAGTGATTGGTATTAGTTGTGCTCGTCCTATTTTAGAGATGATGTCTACACCAGAAGATGTCATTGATCTTGCTACACTTTATTTAAAGATTTATTTTTCTGGTATGCCTTTTATTATGTTATATAACTTTACAGCCGCTATATTAAGAAGTAAAGGTGATACCAAAAGACCACTTATTGCTTTAATTATTTCAGGAAGTGTTAATGTTGTTTTAAATTTAGTCTTTGTTATTATGTTTCATATGAGTGTTGAAGGTGTTGCTATTGCTACTGTGATTTCTAATATTATTAGTTCTCTCATCTTACTTTATTGTTTAACTCAAGAACAAGGTGCATTAAGAGTTAATTTAAAAGAATTAAAATTTCATAAACATATTTTAATTCAAATTGCTAAAATTGGTGTACCAACAGGATTACAATCTGCTGTCTTTTCAATCTCCAATGTGCTTATCCAATCATCATTAAATGATTTTGGTTCTGCTACCGTAGCTGCAAGTGCTGCTGCCTTAAACTATGAATACTTTAGTTATTTTATTATCAGTGCTTTTAGCCAAGCAGCTGTTACCTTTATCGGTCAAAACTATGCTGCTAAAAATTATCAACGTTGTAAACAAATCACTAAATGGACTATTCTTTTAGGAAGTATTGCAACTATCATTATTACAATTATCTTCCTCGTCTTCCATGAATTATGTATTAGTTTCTTTACAAGTGATCCTCATATCGCAGCTCTTGCTTATACCCGTATGTATATCGTTTTATCATTAGAAATTATTAATATGTTTATTGAATTACTATCTGCCTTTATGCGTGGTATTGGTTATTCAAGTACCCCAGCTATTATTTGTGTATTAGGTATCTGCGGTTTACGTATTTTATACATTTATACCCTTTATCCTATGATAGCAAGTTATGATCACTTACTCATGATTTATCCAGTAAGCTGGGTCTGTACAGCTCTTGCTTTAGCTATTGCTTATTATCATGTTCAAAAAAAAGAATTATCTTACTAATAAAAAAATGAGAATTCACTTAATTAAGAATTCTCATTTTTTATTATGACATGATTTGTTTTATCTTTCCCTTGATACATCAAATCATCTGCCTGTTTTAAAGCATCACTTACATGATGGACACCATGAACACCACCGATTGTTACTGATAAATGAATATCAGGGTAGTCATTTATGGTTTCATTTTTAACTGTATTTAAAATGATGTTCAATCTTTCCTTAAATGTTTCTTGAACCATATTTTGGAAAACCAATATAAATTCATCGCCACCATAACGAATTAATAAATCATCATCCCGAATACATGATTTAATTGCACTTGCCATATGTTGTAAAGCTAAATCTCCAACAGCATGACCATAATGATCATTAATATGTTTAAAGTTATCCCCATCAATCATTGCTATTGCATCAATAGTATCAATATGCTTTACAACTTCTTCATAATATCTTCTACTATAACATCCTGTTAAGATATCTGTATAGAATTGACGATTATATTGAGAAATCTTTTCCATAAACTTCGTATGACCGTGTGCACTTAGTAAAATTTCTTCCTTCGTTTTACAAATAATTTCTAAAACCCATGGTTGATTATCAATCTCAATATATTCAGCAATCACACCATAAACATCATGATCAATAAATTCCAACTTAACTGCTTGTCCTTTTTTATCATAAGAATGGCATGAAACACAACTACGACAAGCATGATCATGATTCCAAAATTCGTTGCATTTTTCTGTAGATTCTTCTATTCCTTGACTCGTAATCTTTACCACTTTTTGATTATGAATATCAACCAATCTTACATGATCAAAAATTTTCTTTAATTGTTCAATAATATCTAAAGCTTCTGTAAAAGAACATTTTAAAATATGTTGATTTTGATTTAATTCAACAATTTCACTTTCATTTAAACATGTAATATTTCCAATGACACCTGCATATTGTTGATTTTCCCATAAAGAATCCGCATGAATTTTATACCAATTCTTAGTATGATTGAATTCTAATTGAAATTTCATTTCAACAGTGGTATGTAAACTGTCAGTTTGTCGTAACTTAGAAACTAATTTTTTTATGTTTGATTTTGTTAAAAAAGACTGATCATCATTAGCAGGATGAACAATAACTTGATCTAATCCTAAACTTGCAGCTCCTCTAGAAGAAATATAAACCGTATCATCAGCCAAATCATATTTGAAAGTAATTCCCAACTGTTGCTCTATAGGAAGATGTGATTTAGATTCAATTTGGCTTATATCCTTAGTGAGTTGATTTTCAACAATTTCATCAGTGATTTTTGAAACAACCTGACCATCCACTCTTACATAATCATTTTCTAATTCCCTTTGGATAACTTCTTCTATATCACATAAACAATCTAGCAATAATGGATTAAATGTTCCACATTGCCCATTTAAAATCATTTCCATTGCCTGTTTATGACTATAAGCTTTTTTATAGCATCTTTCACTCGTTAAAGCATCATATACATCAGCTAAAGCTACAACTTGTGCCCAAATAGGAATTTCTTCACCCGTTAAACCATCAGGATATCCTCTACCATCATAACGTTCATGATGCCATCGACAAATATCATAAGCATATCTAAGCATCGCATCATTTTTATAACTAGGAATTTGTTGAATCATATTAGCACCAATAAGTGAATGTCCTTTAATGATTTCAAATTCTTCAGCAGTTAATCGCCCTGGTTTATTTAATATTTTGTCATCTATTGATATTTTTCCAATATCATGTAACGCCGAAGCTGTACTAATCAATAAAACATGATATTCATCTATTTGATATTGATCTGTTTTTTGAATTAAATACATTAATAACATTTTAGTAAGCGACTGAATATGTTGAACATGTAAACCACTTTCACCATTTCTAAATTCAACAATATTAGCAAGAACCTTAATCAGCATACTATTATTATCTACTCTTTGTTGTACTTGGTCTTCAACTAAATTAAGTAATTTCTTTTGTTTTTGATATAACCTAATCGTATTAGAAATACGTCGCATAATAATATACTTTTCAAATGGTCTTGTGATGTAGTCTGTTGCCCCTAACTCATAAGCTCTTTCTACAGTTGATGAAGCTCCTTCAGAAGAAATCATAATAACTGGAATATAATCTATAAAATGAAGTCGATTCATCTCTTCAAGAACTTCATATCCATCGACTCCAGGCATAATAATATCCAATAACACCAAATCAATACGAGCATCTTGCTCTTTTATAATATTTAAAGCATCTACTCCATTAGTAGCTTCAATCACATTATATCGATCATTTAACAATTCATATAAAACTAATCTATTTAATTGTGAATCATCAACAATTAAAATAGTAGATTTCATCTTTTCGTCCATATGATTGCTCCTTCCATAAAAAACACTTACCTTTTATATATTATACCCTTTTATGTCAAGAATTGCGATAGGAAGTCAACCTTGAAAACTATTTAATTTTTAATTGTTCAAAGTAATAACGAGGTTTATTCTTACTCTTTTTACCATATTCAATAGCTTTTACAGGACAATAACATATACAAGCCATACAATGTGTACAGTTTTTATTCCAAACTGGTTTTCCATTTATTAATTTAATATTATTTAACGGACATTTTTTTGCACATTGACCACATCCAGTACATCGCTTATCTACCAAAAATGCATTAGCCTTAACGAAGAAACGATAAAAAACAGGATTAACTGGTCCACTCATAAAACGGTCATAAAGATTGTTTCGTGGTATTGGAAATGGCTTTTCTGCTTTAATAAAAGTAATTGCATTTTCAATATACGGTACTGCTTTTTCTACGATTTGTTTTGCTTCATTAACTTGTGGTGCATTAAACATTGCAATATAGTTTTCTGGCATAATAATTTGCATTGTGCCCATGTATTGTAATTGTTTTTCGCAAGCAATCTGTCTGTTATATTTTGCGGCATTGCCAATTTCACCACCACAATCCATAACAAACCAAATTCGCTTTGCTCCTAATAACTTTGTACTTAAAAGCCAGTTTGATACTATGCGTGGTATTCGCCATGCATAAGTGGGCACAACCACAATTACATGACAGCCTGTTTGTAATGGTGAATAATCATTTTCTTCAATTTTGACATTTAAATCAATGATAGTATCTTCTAGGGTCTCAGCTATTTTCTTAGCAATATAACGACTATTACCCGTTCCCGAAAAACAAAAAATCATATCGTCTTACACCTTCCTCTCATTTTATATACACTAAAAAACATATGCTTAAATTTACTTTTATTATATCATTTTAATAAAAAAGAGCATTCGATATCCTCGTGTATGCTCCCTATATATTACATTAATCAATATTGCCATCTATTTTCCATGATTACTTTGCATCAACAATTTGGAAAATATAAAATTTTAAATATGATGTTTCTTCCATGGTCCATAATATTGGATGATCAGCATTTTGTTGAGTTACTGAAACTTGTTTTAAAGTCACATGCGCTTCTTGGGCAGCATCTTTTAACATTTGTTCAAAATGACTTGTTTCCATAAAACGTGAACAACTACATGTAAGCAAATAACCGTCATTCTTTAATAATTCCATCGCTCTTTTATTAATTCTTTTATATCCTTGATAAGCATGATTAATTGTTCTTCTTGATTTAGTAAAAGCAGGTGGATCTAAAACAATGATATCGTATTGTCCTTGTTGACATTGATCTAAATAATCAAAAACATCTGCTTGAATAAATGACATTCTCTTTTCTAAATGATTTAGTTTAGCATTAGCTAAACCTTGATCTAAAGCTACTTGAGAAACATCTACAGCATCTACATGTTTCGCATTTCCTAAAGCTGCATTTAATGCAAATCCTCCAGTATGACTAAAACAGTCTAATACTGTTTTACCAAAAGCCATATTTCTTAATAAAACACGATTAGATTTTTGATCTAAGAAATAGCCTGTTTTTTGACCATTTTCTACATCTACATTTAATTTTAACCCATTTTCATTAATGATTGTTTTAGTGGGTACCGGTTGTTTCCAATACCCTTTATACATCTTTAATCCTTCTTTTTGACGTACTTGAATATCATTTCTTTCATAAATTCCTTTAACATCTTGACCATCTTCTCTTAATGTTTCTAATAATAAATCATAAATTTCATCTTTGATTTGTTCTAAACCATAAGAACTAATTTGACAAACTAAAATATCATTATATCGATCTACTGTAAGACCAGGTAACTGATCAGCTTCCCCAAATACTAAACGACAATTAGTTAAATTATCTTTTTCTACTGTTTTTCTAAAATCATAAGCTTTTTGTATTCTAGATTTAAAAAATTGATGATTAATAACTTCATTTTGATTTTTAGATAAAATACGTACTGTAATATGACTTTCCTTAGATAAAAAACCTGTTCCCATATAACGATTTGATGTTGTCATAATATCAACTAAGATCCCATTTTCTAAACTTTCATCAACAATAGCGTTATTTTTATACATCCACATTTGACCTTTATCAAGCCATTTTTCCCCTTCAGGACTTAAATATACAATTGGATACTCTCTTTTCATATGATTACCTACTTTCTATGCGCACCTATTCTAACAAATAATAAATCTTAATTCAATGATACAAAAAAGAAGTTATTTTTCATAACCTCTTTTAACCAAATGAAACACCCATTAACTTAGCCCCTGTTACCACTTCGCCTTCAGGATCAACATATTTTAATTTACCTGCACTTTGAGCTAAAGGAATCGCCTTCACTTCTGTTTTATCTAAAACAACCAGCTTACCAAAATCTTGATTTAAAACAAGTCTTGCTCCTTCAATACCAAAGCGTGTTGCCATTAAACGATCATAACTGCTAGGTTGTCCACCACGTTGAACATGTCCTGCAAGCGATACACGAATCTCATTATCAAAATAACCTTCTAATTCTTTAGCTACTTCATAAGCCACCGACATCCCATTTCGACTCGCTACCTTAGCTTTATATTTCTTTTTAGTAAGAAGACTATCTTCTTTACTAATAGCGCCTTCAGCACAGGCAATCACAGCATAATTTTGACCCTTTTTTTGTCTTTCTTTAATTGCTTTTACAATTCCTTTTATATCATAAGGTATCTCTGGCAATAAGATAACATCTGCACCTGATGCTAATCCGGAAGCTAAACAAATATGACCAACTCGATGTCCCATAATTTCAACAACAAAAATACGGTCATGGCTTTTAGCTGTGGTTTGGATTTCATCTAAATATTGACTAGCAACATTAACAGCACTTTGAAAACCAAAGGTATAATCTGTTCCCCATGTATCATTATCAATTGTTTTAGGTAAACCAATCACATTAAGTCCTTCTTGAGCTAACATATTGGCTGATTTTAAAGAACCATTCCCCCCTAAAACCACTAAACAATCTAATTTAAGTTTATTATATGTTTTTTTCATCGCTTCCACTTTGTCAAAGCCATCTTCAATGACTCTCATTTTTTTAAAAGGACAACGCGAAGTTCCTAAAATTGTTCCTCCAAGATTAAGAATATCTTCAAAATCTTCTTCTTTCATCTTTTTATATTGTCCTAACATCAGTCCTTTATAACCTTTTAAAAAACCAATAATTTCAATATCTTTACTTTGACGATAAAGTGTTTTTGCTAGGCCACGCATTGTTGCATTAAGTGCTTGGCAATCACCACCACTTGTTAAGATTCCAACTTTCATCATCTCATTCCTTCCTACTTTACTTCATTTTTGAAAAAATATTCTTGGCTGTTCATCAATGCTTTTTTATTCTTTACACGTTTATATTTTCCATCACTTTCTAACTGTGATGCTTTAACATTGTCTGACAACATAATATTAAACATATTGAGTAACATCTTTTTAAGTTTTGTATCAAGAACTGGCGCTGCTACTTCTACTCTTCTTTCTAGATTACGCGTCATTAAATCTGCTGAAGAAATATAAACCTTTGGATCATCTTTACCAAATATGTAAATACGTGAATGTTCAAGATAGCGTCCAACAATAGAAATAACATGAATATTTTCAGTATATCCTTCTACACCTGGAATTAAACAACATATTCCTCTTACAATCATATCAATCTTAACGCCAGCTTGACTGGCTTCAATTAATTTATCTATCATTTTACGACTTGTAAGAGCATTACATTTAAAACCTATATAAGCTTCTTTACCTTCTTTAGCTAAAGCAATTTGTTCATCTATATGCACAAATATTTTAGAAATCATACAATGAGGCGCAACCATTAATAAATCAGTATGATTTTCAGTTTCTCCAAGACTTAAATGATTAAATACACCATTAATTTCTTCACCAATTTCTTGGTTTGCTGTCATTAATGATAAATCAGTATAAAGTTTAGATGTTTTTTCATTATAATTACCAGTACCAATTTGGCTAATGTATTTTACACTACCTTCTGTTTTATAAGTAATTAAACACAATTTAGAATGAACCTTTAATCCATCTAATCCATAAATAACACGACATCCTGCTTCTTCTAATCGTTTAGACCAATCAATATTATTTTCTTCATCAAATCGTGCTCTTAACTCTACTAAAACAACCACTTCTTTTCCATTTTCTGCTGCTTTTATTAATGATTTAACAATTTTAGAATTTTTAGCAACACGATATAAAGTCATTTTAATACTTGCTACATTAGCATCATGACTGGCTTCATCTAATAATCTTAAAAATGGTGACATAGATTCAAATGGATAACAAAGTAATAAATCATGTTTTAATATTTGTTTAATCATCGGAACTCTATTATCTACTATTGAACTATTTCTTGATTCAAGACGTTTATAGAACATTTCAGGATGGATATATTTTAAATGATCTCTTAATTCACTAATAAAGCCAAAATCTAACGGTGCTTCACTTTCAAACACTTGATTTTTCTTTAAATTTAAGAAATTCATTAACATCAATACTTCAACATCCTCTAATCCTGATGACATTTCTAAACGTACCGGACATAATTTACGTCTTTGTTTAATTAAAGTTTCCATCATTTCACGATAATCTTCATGTCCTTCTAATGAATGATCATCCTCATCAATATCTGCACTTCTCGTTACCCTAATGAGTCCTTTACTTTTTACAGTGTATTTAGAAAAAATATGGGAAACAAAATGTAAAATAATATCTTCTACTAAAATAAATTTTCCTGGTTGACTAGGCACTGGTATGAGTCTTTCATCCATCGCATTAGAACATGAAACAATCCCCATTTTACGTTTACCTTTTTTAGATTCAAGACGAACAACAGCATACATCTCACGATTATTAATAAATGGAAATGGTTGTCTTTTTGATATAACTTGAGGAGATATTAAAGGTAAAATTTCTCTTTCAAAGTAATCTTGAAAATAGCGACGATCTTCTTTACTCGTAATATCTTTATATTTTAAAACACTCATTCCTGATTCACTAAGTTGATTCATGGTTCTTTGATAAATACGATCTTTTTTCTTATTTAAATAAGCTACTCTTTTAAAACATGCTTTTAATTGTTCTTCACCTGTCATCCCTGTTTTGTTATCCCTAGTATCAGGATAAAACAACATTTGATCATAAAGTGATCCTATTCTTACCATAAAAAATTCATCTAAATTCGTTTGATAAATAGAAATAAAACTTAATTTTTCTGCTAAAGGAACACCTCGATCCTTTGCCTGCATTAATACACGATCATTAAACTTTAACCATGATAATTCTCTATTTTCTTTGCAATTATTCATTCGTATTCCCCCCTATGATTCTATTATACACTTTTATTGCCAAAATAGATTATATAACATCTGGTATTATGTGAACTATCAAGATTGTGTAAAGAAAAGGACTTATTTTAATAAGTCCCTATTTAAGTAATATTTCTCCATTAGATTCAATAATTTCTTTATAACAAGAATAAGAATCTTTTAATTTTCTTTCTAAAGTTCCATGACCATCATTAAAACGATCAACATAAACAAAACCATAACGTTTTTTCATTTCACCCGTACCGGCTGAAACAACATCAATAGGTCCCCAATATAAATATCCACGACAATCTACGCCATCTTCAATAGCTGCATGAACATTTTTAATATGTTCTTCAATATAATGAACTCTAAATTCATCATGAATATGTCCTTGTTCATCTAAATTTTCATCTAAACCAACACCATTTTCAACAATATATAATGGTAAATGATAACGATCATATAATACATTTAAAGTATAACGAAGACCTACAGGATCTACTGCCCATCCCCAAGGTTGAGGTGCTTTATCTTTTAGATATGGATTATCTCTACATGTAAGACCACCTGTATCCACTTTTAAATTCACTTCACGATCATAAGTTGTAGAACGATAATAACTAAATGATAAGAAATCTACTGTATTTTCTTTAATAAGTCTTAATTCTTCATCACTAAAGCTAACTGTTACTTGATCTTCTTTCCATACTTTCTTTAAATAAGTTGGTACAATACCTAAACAGAATGGATCGGCCATATAAAAGATATTCATTCTTTGCGTATCTAATGTTCCTACTACATTTAAAGGATCACAGTTATAAGGATAAGTTGCAACAGAAGAAGCTGTCATCATACATCCAATTTGATTATTTGGATCAATTTCATGACCAACTTGTACTGTTTTAGCATTAGCAACTAATATATTATGATAAGCATCCCATTGATCTTGTTTAGTTGTTGAACCAATAGGATCATTTGGATCTTGAGGATCTTTGATAGTAAGAACACCACCAGCTACTAACGGCATTCTAAATAAAGCATTCACTTCATTAAAAGTAAGCCATAATTTAACTTTACCTTTATAACGATTAAATACTGTTGTTACATAACGTAACCAGAATTCAATCATTTTAGGATTAGACCATCCACCATATTCAGTCATCAAATGTAATGGTGTTTCATAATGAGATAATGTAATAATTGGTTCCATTCCAAGTTCATTCATACAATCAAACATATCATCATAATAAGCTAATCCAGCTTCATTAGGTTCAGTTTCATCACCATTAGGAAAGATTCTTCCCCATGCAATAGAAGTTCTAAAACTATTAAATCCCATCCCTTTCATTAATTTTAAATCTTCACGATAACGATGATATCCATCAACAGCATCATGAGATAAATATACTTTATCTGGATTTAATGCCATTTCATATTTTTTCTTCGTTTCATTCCATTTAATACCAGGATCTTTAGACATAATTCCTACTAAAACATCTGTCACATTAGGTTGTTTACCATCTTCTAGCCATGCTCCTTCATATTGATTAGCAGCAATAGCTCCACCCCATAAAAAATTCTTTGGAAAACTCATAACTCTACCTCCATCTTTTCTAAAAAGTATTATAGCACTTGAATATCACCATAGATGTAGCTTTCATTTTTTGAAAAAAAGCATCATTAAGATAACTTAATGATGCCTATATTATTTATATTTATAGAACCCTTCTCCTGAAGCCATTCCTAGTTTTCCTTCATCTATATATTTCTTTAACATTTTAGCCATTCCTTTAAAATTATAAGGAGCTAAAAATGATGGAACCTTTAAGTACATAGAAACAATATTATAAGCTGTTGTTAAACCTACCGTATCTAAGATTTGGAATGGTCCTTTAGGTGCTCCTGTACCTAATGTCCATGCTTGATCAATACTTTGAGGATCACTAATACCATTAACATATAAATCCATTCCTGAAAACAATAAAGGAACTAACATAGAATTTAATAAATAACCTGATTTTTCTTTCTTTACTGGTAAAGGAATCATACGTATCGCTTTAGCAAATTCCATGATTTCATCAAAATACTTTTGTTCAGTTTGTTTTTGTGCCATAACTTCTGTCATATTATTTTTCCAAATACTATTAGCAAAATGTAAAGATAAATATTTGTGAGGACGTTTTGTATACTTAGCAAACTTAGATGGCAACAATGTTGAAGAATTTGTCACAATAATTGTTTTTTCTGGTAACATATCTGCCATCTTTTTATAAATAGCTGTTTTTTGTTCAACATTCTCTGCCATTGATTCGATAATCAAATCTGCATCACTAACTGCTTTTTGTAAATCTAATTCTAGCTTAATTGAATCATAAGCATGATTTGCTTTTTCAATGCATTTATCAAAATCAAAGTCATCATAATCACTAATTCCCATTGCCCAATTTTGAGAAGTCTTCCCTTCATCACTATTCATTAAAGCAATTGTTTCATGATAAACTTCTTTTAAATGATCTAATTTAGGTTGACACCTACCAATACTCCCTTCACTTCTTAGCCATATTGTCACATCAAATCCACAATAAGCTGCCTGATAGGCAATTTGGCTTCCTAACACGCCACCACCAATAACGACTACTTTTTTTATATTCATAATTTATTCCTCCTACTTTTATCTTATCATTTTGTGAAATATTTAACAAAACATTAATCATAAATCAATTTGAACTTCATAACAAAAAAAGGTCTAAATCTTTCGATTTAGACCTTCATTTTTTATTCATGTGATTTTGTTCCATTTACTTCTTCAAATACTTGAGGGAAAACATGTTTGTTTTCTTTATTTTTGAATTTGAAGTAAACAACTGTTAACACTGAACATACAACGATAATTCCTACAAAGACAGCAATTTCAGCTGATAATGAAGGATTTGTCATACTAATCACTTTTCTGAATCCATCAACACTATATGTGTAAGGAACAAATTTATGAATGACTTTATAAATCATAGGTCCAGTTTCTAATGGATAAGTACCAGCAGAACCACCTAAGTTAACAATCATAAATACTAATAATAAGAAGTCGCCAATATAACCTGTAGTTAAACTTAATAAGATAACAAGTGACATAAATGCAGCCGATACTAATATCGCAAGTAAATATGTCATTCCTAAATTAACAGGTTCAAATCCATTGATCAATCTTAAAGCTGTAACCATGATAATTGCAGCTAATGTAGAAACTGTATACATAACAGTTGCTTTGCTTGCCCAATATTTTAAAGCATCTTCTGCTTTTTTAATACCATGTCTTAATGGATACATTAACGCAAATGCTAAACATGTTACATATAATCCAACTGACATCATATATGGAGCCATAGCATGACCATTATTTTCTACTTTAGAAATTTCTTTGTGTTTTGTATCAACTGGTGCAGCAACCATATCTGTAGTCTTGTTTGTAGAATCAATCTTACTTTCTTCAGCTCCAGATTTTAATGCATCATTTAATGTTGTTACACCATCTGCAGCAGTAGTAATACCTTCACCTAAAGTATCAGAACCAGCAGCTAACTTACCAGCACCATCACTAATTTGACCGGCACCATCAGCTAATTGATTAGCACCACTCATCAAAGTTCCATTGTTACTTACAAGTGTTGAAGTACCAGCATTTAAAGTAGACATTGCCTCATTAAGTGCTTTGTTATTGTTTGTAAGTGTTGTTAAGCCGTTTGAAATTTGTCCAACAGCAGTAACATAATTATTTACCCCTGTTAATAATCCTTCTTTTTTATCTGTTAACCCAGTGCTAACTTGGCTTAATCCATTATCAACTAATTTACTTGCCTGAATTAAACCGACATTTTTTTGATCGTTAACTGGATCAGCCGATACTTTTGTTAAAGCTTGTTGAATACCAGCTACTCCTTGTGCAGAAGCTAAAGATTTCTTAGATAACTCATTTACTTTTGTTGCTAAGTTGTCTGTTGTATTTAGTAACCCTGGCTTTTCAGAATTTCCTTCTTCACCCAATAAACTTTCATTAATTACATTAGAATATTGAAGAGAACCTGCTAATGCCGTGTATTCATTAATATCAATTTTCCCACTGGCATATAATTGATCAATAATTTTTTTGGAACTGGCATTAGTTTGATTTGAACTAGTTGCTGCTCCTTTTAACTGTTGAGTGCTTGTTTTAATTGTTGGCAATGTTACATTTTCAAAAGTACTTGCCTCTTTACTAAGAGCAGTCAATTCTTCTTGGCTAGGTACTCCTGCTGCTTCAATAGTTGCAGACAATGTTTCTAGCCCTTGTGTTAAAGAACTATTAACTCCTTGTACTTGTTGTACACCTTCAGTTAATTTTTTAACTCCATTAACTAAATCTTGACTTTTAGAATTAAGTTGACTTGCACCATCAGATGCTGTTTTTGTATAATTAGTATATTCGCCAACTTTATCTTTTAATTGATAGACACCGTTGTTAACAGTAACAACACCATCTGTGTAATCTTTTAAACCCTTTGTTAAAGTATTTGTACCATCTTTAAATGTTAAAGAGCTACTCGCTAATACTTTTAAGTTATCACTGATTGTTTTATTTCCGTCTTTTAATTGAGACATCCCATCAGATAATTGTTGAGTACCATCACTGGCTTCAGCAAATCCATCAGACATTGTACCAATTGACGTAAAAATTGTTTCAGCATAAGTTTTTGTTACTGAAGAAGAAACCTCAGCTTTAATTTTGGCGATAGCTGAATCGTCCATTTTTGATGCAACATAGTTTGTTCCAGGATTTGTTGTATACTTCAAAATCATCTTTTGAGGTTCCTTATCCAACAAAGTTGTCGCATTTTTTGAGAAATTACTTGGAATCGTAATGACCATGTAATAATCGCCATCTTTTAATCCTGACATTGCTTTCTTTTGACTAACGAAGTGGAAGTCTAAAGAATCATTATCTTTTAACTTATTGACAAGTTCTTTACCAACGTTAAGATTCTTATCGTTGTAAACAACTGCCTTATCTTCGTTAACAACAGCAACAGGAAGATCTCCACTGTTTCCATATGGATCCCACATAGAACCTAAAAAGACAACAGTGTAAATACTAGGAATAGCGATTAAAGCAACTAATACTATTTTGATCCAAGTATTGTGAAAAATATTTTTCCACTCTTGCTTAATCATAAATATCCTTCTTTCTATATACTTTGTCTATAGACATTTTACATCTATGGATATATAATGTCTATAGTGTATTATAAATTATTCATTATAAATGTCAATAATCTTGATACAAAAATTAACTTTTTTGATAAAATAAACAAAAGGGATGAAAAGGAAATGAAAATAAGAAAAAGTTTTGAACAAGCAATATGTATTCTATTGCTTATTGGGACACATGACGGTCCTTTAAAAAGTCATGAATTAAGTCAAATATTAGATGTATCTGATTCTTATTTAAAGAAAGTAACAAGACAACTCGTAGTAGCTGGTCTCATTACTTCTAAAGCAAGCAAATTAGGTGGTTTTGTTTTAAATAAAAAAATGGATGATATTTCCTTCTTTGATATCTTTGAAGCCATTGAAGGAAAAGAAAAATTTATTCAAACAACACATCTAGTAGATAAAGTATTTGATCCTGCTTTTAATGTAAAACAAACAGAAAGTGTGATCATGAATTATTTAAATGATGCTGAATATCAATATAAATCAAAATTAAAAGAGATTAACTTAGCTGAAATTACTAAGTTTGCTCATAAAGGTATAATATAAAATGGACACCATATCATATGATGTCCATTTTATATTATGTATAAGTCATTAACTGTTATAGATATCTTCGTCAAACATATTTTCTTTTTTAGCCACAATAACCGAGGTTGAAGAATCCCCCACAACATTCAATGATGTCACTAACATTTCAATAGGTCGATTAATTGCTAGAATCAATGAATAAGCTAAAAGTGCTGCATCATTGGTATATCCCATTCCTGTTAAAATCGTAAATAAGATGACGGCTCCTGCTCCCGGTGCTGCCGGTGTACCAACAGAAGCAATTAATGCAAGTATTGCGATAATAGCCATCGAAGTAAAAGACACTTTATATCCCGAACTTACAGCAATAAACATTGCTGCAATCACTTGCATAATAGCTGTTCCATCCATATTAATCGTCATCCCTAATGGTAAAGTAAAGGATGCGATTTCTTCATGAACTCCTAATTCTTCTACTGTTGTTTTCTTGTTTAAAGGAAGTGTAGCAGCAGAAGATGATGTTGAAAAACCAAATACGGCTACTTTAGCAGCTTTCTTCATAAATGGACGAGGATCAACATGAGCCATCGTCATTAAATAAATTGGATAAGCAATAAATAAATAAGCAAATAAAGCAAAAACAACGGAAACAACATATGCTAAGGCTGGTTTTAATGAATCAACACCATAAATAGCAAATGTTCTTGTTAGTAAACAAAAGATTGCATAAGGTGCAAATTTGGTAATAACAAATGATAAACATACAGAAATAATATCAGCAATTTCTAACATTAATTTTTTTAATGTTTTTGTTCTTTCAGGAATTTGATTCATTGCTAAACCAATTGCAACGGCTAAAAAGACAATCGCTAATACATTTCCATTAGAAGTAAATGCACTGACAAAATTATTTGGTACAATAGATAAAATAATATTCAACGGATTCGATCCTGTTGTTCCCTGTTGAAGCGTCACATGACTAGCATCAACTCGATTAAATAATCCTAATTTATAAACGACAAAGCCTACTACACCAGCCCACGCTAAAGCACAAACTGTTGTTTTTAAAAATGTAAAAATTGTTTTTGAGGAAATTCTTCCTAATTTCTTAGTATCTGTAATCGCACAGATTGCTAATGAAATAGAAACAAAAACCATCGGAACAATAATAAGTTGTAATGAATTAACAAATAATTGCCCAATAATATAGAAAATACCAACTGAACTTGTTGCTCCTTCAGCTGTAATATCTTGGAATAACAAATTATTAATTGTTTTCCAAACAGCTGCTTGTCCATGACTGTTTAAATACTCTCTAAGTAAAATACATCCAAAACTAGCAATAAGCCCGCATACTAATGCAATTAGCATCTTTTTTGCTAATTTCTTTCCATCTTGACTTGATTTCATAAAGACCTCCTCGAATTTTTTCCCAAATTATCAACATTATATAATAATATTTTAAATTTACAAGATAAAAATTTACATTTATAAAAAAAATGAGATTTTCATCTCATTTAAGCATATCCCCAAGTTAATAATTCCCATTTACCATGTTTTGTTCTTGCTAGAAACCACTGCCAATCTGTGTATTCCTCATGAGATTCAAATCCCCCTTCAACATCTTTAGAAGTATGAAAAGAACTAGAAAAAACAACAGCTTCCTGATAATCTTTCTTCTTTAAAGAACGACAATACTTTAACTCATTTTTTGCTTTTTTATCTCCTAAATATTGAAGATGACGTAATGAACAACCATTCCACGTATTAAATTCTTTCAAAATAATTTTAACAGCTTGCTTTAAGTCTTGTTTACTATAAAGGCTTGAATGACCATAATCTACTGTATAGTGACTTTGACAGCCGCTTATCAATAATACACAAATAAAAATTAAACTTGTCTTTTTAATCCATATCATACATTTTTCCAGTTTCATTTTTTCGACACTCATGTTTTTCATAATAACCTATAACTTGTTTATTTTCATCTCTTAAAGCTATCATATAAATATCTTTATCTTCTTTACTGTTATAAGAAGTATAAACACGATTATGATCTTCACTTTCTTTAAACCATGTTAATATTTTTCCGATTGCTATCTTAGATTTTTCACCATGACAATTCAATAAACTTTGACCAATTAATGATTCACCACCAAATTTTTGATATCTATTTATAGCTACAGGGTTCATATAAATAATTGTATGATGCGTGTCACATAAAACAACTGGCACTAACTCTTGATCAATAACACTTTTAAAAAACATATCTAATTTCATTTTACTTATCCTACACTTTTAACAATTTTTTTAACTAACACTTCTGAAACCATATCATAGTCATTTTCATGGGGTTGGGGCGCATAACTATAACTTACATTTTTACCACTGGTTGTTTCATCACAACACCAATCTTTACATGAACTATGTACTTGACTAATTCCTGTTTGTTCCATCATTGTTTTAGCATTAGTCGCATTGATGCCACTTCCAGCAAGAATCTCTATTTGACTGCCGTAACGTTCTTGTAATGTTTTAATCACTGCTATGCCATCCATGGCTTTTGCTTGTAATCCACTGGTTAAAACACGATTAACCCCTAATTGAATAAGCAATTCGATTGCTTGATAAGGGTCTTGAACACAATCAAAAGCACGATGAAAAACAACTTCACCATGATATAATTGAATAATAGAAACCATTTTTCGAGTTTGTCTTTCATTAATTGTCCCATCTTTATTTAAACATCCAAAAGCAATCCCATCACTACCATGTTCTAATAAAAGTTTTGCATCTTCTTTCATTACTTCAAATTCTTTATCACTATAACAGAATCCAGCTCCTCGTGGTCTTACCATTGAAATGACTTTTAAATCAGTATTCTTTTTAATTAATGTTAAAGTCGCTAAAGATGGCGTTAACCCACCTAAATACAATGCACTATTAAGTTCTATTCTTTTCGCACCACCTTTATAAGCATTCAATCCATCTTCATAACTACCACAACATATTTCTACTATTCTTTCCATCTTATTCACCTTCACTTTTTACATAAACCCATTTACCTGATAGATATTCATAAAGATTTTCTTCAGTCGCATCACTTGCTTTTTTTACTTTTACATAGACTTTACCATTTTCACTGTATGGTAGCCCAACGTAAGGACATTGATCAAAAGACTGTAACATAAAACTCTTACCACCATCATTCGTTACATAAAGTGATGTTTCTTCACTTCCTCCATGTCCTAATAAAATAAAGCCTTGATTTTCATCAATAAAATATATGCCTTTAGCTTGACCACCTTCACCATTAAATGGATCTTGATTAATTACTTCATCATTTTTATTAAAAGTATAATAACGTGTTCCTAAAGCAGCATCACTCACAACTAATTTATAAGTAATAGAATCATTATAATAAAGTGTTACTTCATCACTTTGATCAATAACCATTTCACCAGCGTTATGTTTTTCTTCAGTTTGACTTTCATTTATCATAGCCGGCTGATAAAAACAACTTACTGTATCTTGGTATTTTATTTGTAAACAATAGCCAGATACGTGTTCATATAAATGTTGCTGATCACATTGAATATACTGATCATCATTTTCATAATAATCCTCTTTATTTAATACAGCTTCTTGATAACCTACGTATTTAATACGATATGTTTGTCCTTTTAATTGATTAAGCTGTAAACTCATATGATCAATCATATTAAACATTTCATTTAATTTATCTTTTTGTTGGTAAGTTTTGTTTACTTCATTATCTATCCATACTGTCATATCTTGTCCCTTATAATCAAGTAAATAACTATGTTCATGATTATAAATGAGACCTTCAATCTTTGTAATCTTCCCCTTTTTATTAACATCGACGATAAAAGAATCACTTATATAAAGATCATCATTTATTGAAATATTTAAATCTTTAAAGATACCCTTTATCCCTGTTTTATAAAATTGTAAATGTTTCATTTCTATTTGTTTTGAAGAATTTTTTCTTTCTAGATACCATGATAAATGTCCTTGATAAGGAATCGCTGTTTGATAAGTTCGATAGCCAAAAAAACAAGTCATCACAATCATCACGCATAATTCTATAGTTAATAATGGTTTGCACTTACTTATCAGTTGATCAAAAATATGCAAATCTTTCTTTAATATAAAGTAATAAATCGTCCAAAAAAGAAACCATATTCCTTCAATCAATATTAAAGGAACAATCACCATCAGATGTCTTCTTAATCCACCATTTAAACATAATAAATAAATTTGATATAAACTAAAACAATAAATCACAATGAATAAAGGATTCAATAATACTTGAAAATATCTCTTTTTATTCATCTTTTAAACCCTTTGTAAAAATAACTTTATCATCATGATCTTTAAATCCATTTTTTTGATAAAAATGATAAGCCGGTATATCCCTTTCTGTAAACAATACAATTCCTTTTATCCCTTGTTCTTTTATTGCCTTTTCTACTTCTTTCATAAACAAAGAACCTGTTCCCTTGCCTTGATATTGATTAAGTACACCAAATTCATCTATCCAATATTCAATTCCTTCATACCAATGTTTTATTCTTCCTATACAAAAACCAACTAATTGATCTTGATCATATAAACCATAAGATAAAGAACTTTTATTATCCATTTCATCTAGTAAATAGAGTTCTAACTGTTTTAAATCATCCCATTGATCATTCCATGGTTCTACTGTAAAAACCTGATAAAAAACAGCTTGTACTTCTTTTACATTATTTGCATCTATTAATTTTATTTCCATATTATCCTCTTTTCTTTTATTATTTTATCAAAGAATAATTAAAAAAAACATATGAATTACTTCATATGTTTTACCAAGTCATCGCAAATTCAACAAATTCTGGTTGATTAGCTTTCCCTATTTGAATTTGCTTTCGATCTATCGCTTTTACTTTATTCATTTCTTCTTCAGTGAGCATAAAATCAAAAATACTGATATTTTCGATCATTCTTTGTTCATGAATTGTTTTACAAATCACGATTTGGTCACTTTGTGTTAAATAACGTAAACAAATTTGTGCAGGCGTTTTTTGATATTTTAAGGCTAATTCTTGAATGATCGGTATTTCAAACATGTCTTGGAGTTGTCCTTGACCAAGTGGTGCATAAGCAAAATGAGCAACTTGGTATTTATTTAACCATTGATGTTCTTCTTGTCTTTGACAAAGAACGTGCGTTTCAATTTGATTAACAGCAGGAACAACATGATTAAAATGGATTAAATCAATCATACGATCCATATCAAAATTAGAAATACCGATTGCTTTAATTATACCCTGATTATATAAATCTTCTAAATCACGCCAAGCTTGATAATAATGACCAAAAGGCCAATGTAATAATACTAAATCTAAATAATCTGTTTGTAAATGCTCTAAAGATTGTTTTATAACTTCCTTCGTATTTTCATAAGAAGTAAAATTGACTTTACTTACAATGAATAATTCTTTTCGTGATACGTTGCTTAATCGAATGGCTTCACCTATTTCTTTTTCATTACCATAAGCTTCTGCTGTATCAATCAAACGATAACCCTGTTTAAGTGCTTGTAAGACGCTCTCTACACATTGCTTCCCACTGATTTGAAAAGTGCCAAATCCTAATACCGGTATTTTAATACCATTATTTAAAGTTTTATATTCCATACTCATTCTCCAATCCATATACTCTTTTCATACTTTCAATTCGATAAGCACTATCTTCTATTCTACCTTGATCTAACTTAGATATAATTGTCATATCTTCTTTGCTTAATTCAAAATCAAAAACAGCTAAATTCTCTTTAATTCTCTCTTTTGAACTTGATTTAAAAATAACAATCTCATTTCTTTGTAGATGCCATCTTAAAACAATTTGTCCTACACTTCGTTGATAACGCTTAGCGATATCTTTTAAAACATCGTTTTCAAATATATTTTGCTTGCCTGATGCAAAAGGTGACCACGCTTCAACTTGGACATTCATTTTTTGATGAAAAGCTAATTCATCTTTTCTTTGCAAGAAAGGATGAATTTGAATTTGATTAATAGCTGGTTTAACTTCTTGATGATAAATAAGATCATATAAGCGATCATCAAAGAAGTTAGATACACCTATTGCTTTTATTTTTCCTTCTTTATATAAATCAGTTAAAGCACGATAAGCCCCATAATAATCCCCTAAAGGACGATGAATCAAATATAAATCAATATAATCTAATTGAAGTTTATGTAACGATTGATAAAACCCGCGTATTGCTCCTTGATAACTATTATCACTTACCCAAAGTTTTGAAGTAATAAAAAACTCTTTTCGATCAATACCACTTTCCTTAATAGCCATTCCTAAAGCTTCCTCATTTTGATAAATGGCAGCTGTATCAAACATTCTTACTCCTTGTTTAATCGCCTCTAAAATAATATTTTTACATCCTAATAAATCACTGAATCCACAAATGCCAAATCCTAAAGCCGGCATTTTTACACCATTATTTAAAGTTTTATATTCCATATGCCCTCCTCCTACAAAAAGCATAACACCCTAGAGTAACTCTAGGGCAAGACATATTTTAATATTTCTTTTTACTTGGATTTTGTTGATCAGGAATGATATGTTTTAAAATCTTTTCTTCTTTTTCAATTTTATGTTTTAAATACTGAACCCGATTTTGTGCTTGTTTCAATTCTTCATTGGCTTTGATAAGTTGATCTTGTAATATTTGTAATCTTTGTACAATGGCTTCATCGCCATCTTGCATGCACAAATCATGAAACTTTTTAATAGATTCTAATGACATGCCTAAACCTCTTAAATACTTAACTCCTCTTAGCCAATCTAAAGCCTGCTCATCAAAGACTCGATAATTATGTTGATCTCTTTTTACTTCAAATAAATTTAAATCTGTATAATAACGTACTGTATGTTCTGACATTTCTAATATCTGACATACTTCTTTAAGTGTGTAATTCATTGTTCATCCCTCATTTTTTATATAACATATTTTATCATAACTATGATAAAATATAGATAATAAAGGAGGTATTTTTATGGGATTTATGGATAAAGTCATGGAAGAATCTTCATATTCAAAAGCATCCGGCAATGATTTACAATATGTTGTTCTTCAAGTTACTTTAAAAGAAAAGTTATTTGGTACTGGCTCTGGTAATCTTGTTGAATTAGAAAATGTCATTAATGAACAAGCCAGCAAAGGCTATCGCCTACATACGATTTCTACATCAAATGGTGGTAGTAAAGGATTAGGTGGTGGAGATCGTATTCAAGCAACAATGGTATTTGAAAAAATATAGACCTTAACAGGTTTATATTTTCATGTTATGATTCAATCATTTGATTTATATTCAAAAAATCCTAACTTGAATACCGATTTCCCTATCTTAATTCTAGATGTCAATCATGATTACTGTATTCCTAAAAGATCTCATTTTCATGAACTGCACTGGCATGATGAAATCCAAATCATCTATGTATTAAAAGGTCACATTACAGTCAGTACCCTTCAACAAAATATCACTGTTCATGAAAAACAAGCTATTTTTATTAATTCCAAAGTATTGCATATCATCAAAGATAGCGTTCATGGTCATTATCGTACTTATTTGATTCCCTTAAATTGTCTTTTATTTTAAGAGGAAAAATTAAATAAACAAATCTCTTCTTTTTTAAATCAAAGTCATACTACCCTTTATTTAATAAAAGAAAAAGAAATATTAGAACTCATTTTCAAACTTCCACAATATCAAGATATTTATATCTTATGTTCCCTTATTTCTTTAATTATGTCTTTATTAATTAAAAAAGTGCCTCAAATAACTTCTTCTGTTCACTATCTTCAAGAAAGAAATATTGAACAATGTATTATTTTTATTCATCAACACTATCAAGAAGATTTAAGTTTAGCTGATATCGCCTCTTTTTGTCATTTAAGTATTGGCTATTTAGGAAAAATATTTAAATCATCTTTAAGTGTTTCTCCTTATGAATATCTCATTCAATATCGTATCAATCAAAGCCTAACATTACTTGCTCATCCTCAAAATAATATTACTGAAGTAGCCTTACAAGTAGGCTTTAATAGCGTGAGTCCTTATATTCAAGCCTTTAAAAAATATATTCATATTACCCCTAAACAATATCAAAAGGAACTATTCAAACAATAGTTCCTTATTCTTTATTTAAACTTTCTTCTAATTCTTCAATTTTTTTCTTTAATTCATCTATTTCTTGAACAAGTGGTTTACTTTGTTCATCAAACACATCACTTTGTGTTAAAACTTGGTAATACAATTTACCTAATTCAATATACTTTTGATCCAAATCTGCTTCTGTACTTTTAATACTCACTTTAGTTTTAGCAGTTCCTGCTAACTCAGAAGATTTTTCAATTGTTTTCTCTGTTAACTTGGCTGCTTTTTTTGTTAAATCATCAAATAATGCCATAACCTTTCCTCCTTATATTATTAAGATATTTTATCACAATATCACTATTTAGCCAATTGAAAATAATTAACCTCACTCTTTTTAATAAAGTAACGATAATGAAAATACATTGATAATATAAATGTTAATAATTCAGCTACCGGTATAGCTAACCATGTTCCAGTTAAAGCAAAGATGGCAGATAAGATAATGAGTGAACTACCTGTAAATACTAATGTTCGGCAAAAAGAAATGATTGCTGAAATCTTTCCATTAGATAAAGCAGTAAAAAATCCTGATGTTGTAATATTAATTCCACTAAAAAGAAAATTAAATGCAAAAATTTTAAAACCTTCTACAGTTAATTGATAAGTTTGGGGGACTTGGGTAAACACTCCAACAAGCTCGCGTAGCGATGCAAAAGCAATCATTGTAATCACAAACGAAGAACATGCAACAAAAATAAATGACACCTTATAAATATGTTTCAATTCTTTTTTATCTTTAGCACCATATTTATAACCAACAACCGGACTAATTCCCATTGAAAATCCTAAATAAAATGCATTAAATAAAAATTCAGCATATAACAAAATCGTAATCGCAGCTACTCCGTTTTCTCCTGCTAATCTCATTAAAACAATATTAAACAAGAAAGTCATAATCGCATTAGATAACTGGGTTACCATTTCTGACGAACCGTTATAACACGCCTCAATAATCACTTTAATATCAAATTTGAATTTTACAAAATATAACTGATCTTTATTAAAAATAAAAAGAATCAAACCAGTGATTGCAGGAATCATTTGTCCTAAACCAGTAGCTAAAGCTGCTCCTGATATACCTAAATGTAACTTAGCAATAAAAATATAATCTAAAACAACATTTGTAATACCCGCAAATATAGATAGATTTAATCCTAAAGAGGGTCTATTGGCAGCAACAAAATAACACTGAAATAATGCCTGTAACATCGCTGCTGGCGCAAAATACATCATTGTCGATAAATACTCATTACATTGTGGCAATAGTTTTTGATTAGCCCCTAATAATAAAGAAATAGGCGTTAAAAACAATTGTGTCATCACCATTAAAATAAAACTAATGATTAAACCTAAAACCACAAATTGAGTTAAACACTCTCTTGCAGTTTGTTCATTTTGTTCTCCTAATTTTCTAGAGATAATCGCCGTTCCACCTGAGGCTAGCATCGTCGCAATCGCTGTAGCTAAACTAATAACAGGGTAAACGATATTAAGTGAAGAAAGAGCTGAACTTCCTAAAAATCGAGAAATAAAAATTCCATCTACGATTGTATATAAAGACATAAAAACCATCATTAAAATCGAAGGAAAAGCAATTTTAAAAAGTTTATATGTCGTAACTTGATTATAAATTGACTTATTCATACATTCCTCCTTGACATCCTCAAGCATATACTATAGGGTTACCCTATAGTCAAGAGGAGAAAGTAAAAAAATGAAACATAATAACTATATGACAACCGGTGAACTTGCAAAAATCATGGGTATTACAAAACATACTCTCTTTCATTATGATGATATCGGTCTTTTTAAACCACAAATGAAAGATGAAAAAGGGTATCGCTTTTATTCTGTAGAACAAATGGAAACTTTAGATACGATTCTTGTTTTAAAAGATTTAGACATCCCTTTAAACGATATTAAAAAATTAATGAAGAATCGTAATCATGATCATATCGTTGAGATTTTAAATAATCATCAACATCAAATTCAAAATCAAATCCAAAAATTAAATAAAATGAATCATTGGATTGAACAAAAAAAGAAAAGTATTCTTACTTCTTGCCAAGAAGATTTCTCTAACATCACTATTAAACACTATCCTTCACGTTACTATCTTTATAACACGATATCTGACGACTCTAATCAAAATTTTTACAAAGCTACCAATGAATTAATTACTCACTTTGTCCAACGTCATCCTTACCATTTCTATCAAGTTGCTTATATACAATATGATCAAGACTTTCAAAATAATGATTTTGATATTTATAATAATGTTTCTTTATTACTTTATGATCCTCCTCAAGAACAAAACTATAAAATTTTACCAGAAGGTCAATATCTTGTTGCCTATCATAAAGGAAATTGGAAAAATATTAAACAAACAATTCAAAAATTACTAGACTACAAAAAAGCTCATCACCTTATCTGTGATGAACTTTATGTTGAACATTATGTTGTTGATCATCTATTAGTACAAGATCCACGTGATTATATTACTGAAATATCAGTAAGAATCATTTAGATATCATGTATTATCACAGTTGAGTTGTATAACTTAACATATCAATAACACTAATTCCTACCATTCTTTCTATGTCTAATGGTGTGATATAAAATTTATAAATGTGTATTTCGATTTATATTATTAAATAAGTTTTAATATATCTAAAGGATGTTCAAATACATAATCACAATGAGAAAGATTACCAATGACACTTCCCCATTTAGCATACCCAAAATCAATACCAGCATTCATAGAAGCTTGTTGATCAGATAAAGCATCACCTATATAAATAGCTTCTTCAGGTAAAATATTTAATCTTTTTATACATTCTAATAATGGTTCTGGATCAGGTTTATGTTTTGTTGTATCATCAGCTAAGACAGCTGTTTCCATATATTGGTCTATTCCTTTGGAAACCACATCTATTTGATATTGTTTTAATGTTTTAGCAGAAACAATTGCTTGTTTTATTTTTTGATTGTTAAGGATTTCAAATACTTCATTAAAGCCCTCATATAAAGTAGCTCCTTCTTCATATTCGTTTACATATTGAACCCATCTTGCATAAGTTTTTTCTTTATCCTTAATATTTAATTCTTCCATGACTTTCATACCTGGATAAGGGGCAAATTTTAAAACCTGTTCAAAAGTCCAATCTTCTCCTGTTTCTTCTTTAATAATTTTCATTAATGGATACATATTCATATTAAGCGTATTTAATACTGTTCCATCTAAATCATAAATAAACGCTTTATATTTTTTCATTATTTTCTATCCTTTCCTTCATTAAATTAACTACCCCTGTATATAACAATCCTTCAAATAACATTTCTTGATAATCACCGTCATAACAAATAACATGATGTCCTAAATAATTCTTTAACCTTTCATCTATTTTTTCTTTTTGATATGTAAATTGATGATGAATAGAAATATCTATAAGTTGAGGATCAAACATCGTTATAATCATCTCTAAAATAAAATAAACATACTGATTAAATTCATCTTGTGATTGGCATTGCCTTATCAATTGATTTAAAGTTATACCTTGTTTATGTATTAACCCCATTTCTCCTGACAAACCATTTTTCCCATAAAGAGGACCATCATGTTCAAAATAAGATCCTCCTATTCCTACTTCATTAATGTGAACATAATAACTATGATTTAATTGATGATGAAAATAACGCCCTTGATGCATCATCTTAACATCATTTTGTAAGTAAACCGGTATTTTCAATTTATCTTTTAAATCTTTAATCCAGGTATGGTTTTCTATTTGATTATGATGATCAGTAATATACATATATCCCTTAATAATCCCTTCAACCCCTATGCATACACAATGAGGATTATATTGATGAACTGTCTTTTCAATAAGAACTGTAAGATCCTGATTTTTATCATAAAGAATTTCTTCTTTAACAACAATTTCATTAATGTATCTTAATTCAAGGTCAATCATGTCATGTTTAATATATAAACATAAAATATGATATTGATCTTGATTTAAAGCAAAACGGGTTGGACATCTTCCTCCACTAGATTGATCATTACCTATTTCCATAATTGCTTGACTATCTTGAAGATATCGAACCATATTTCGTATACTAGGCTGTGATAAATTTAATCGTGAAGATAATTCATTCATTGTTGAACTTTGATGTAAATAAATATCTTTGATAATAGCGTATAAATGTTGTTTCTTGATTTGTTTTAAAGCATTTGTCATAGCATCACCTTTACTTTTATTATAGTATAATAAAAGTAAAAAATAAAGAAAATCATGAAGTTATACACCTAATAATTTTCTTAAAAATGAATGTTTTTCTACATACTTTTTACAATGTTTTTGATAAAGGCGATGAGAAAAAAGCCAATTCCTTAGTTTACTAGAAGAACGTGTTAAACAAATCGCTCCAGCAAGCAAAAAGGGAATTTGCGGTATAACCGGTAACATTAATCCAATTAATCCTAGTATAATGAAAATAACACCTAATATAAACAAAACAGTTTTATAAACTACTTTTATTGTTTTAGCCATATCCTTTACTCCTTGATTTCATCATAACAAATCATTATGAATGAAACGTGAACAAAAAAAGATTGGCTAACCAATCTTATTTGTATTTTTCTTCTAATTGATCAATTAATTCAATGGCTTCCTTAATCATGGCATCACAGTGTACTTTTTTAATACCACCTTTTTTGGCATTAGCTCTTAATAAGTCACTACAATTAACCATTCCATCATGATTATTCGCTATTGCATTTTTAAATTCACCAACAATTTTAGGAGAATCTAAACCTTTTGCCCCTAAAACCATAATTCCTCCAGTGATGGCACCACACACACTACCACACTTCATACCACCGCCAAAGTTACAAGCTAACTTTGCTGCTAAATCTTCATCTAATCCTAATTCACTGGCATAAGTTCTCATAATAGCTTGTGCACAGTTATTGACCATGGGCGTTGCATTTCTTAATGCCATTGCTTTTTCTACATGTTTATTCATATTATTACCTTCCTTATATCTAAATAAAATCATAACACAAGTATAATTTTAATCAATCACAATGCTTATTTATTAAATAATTTTCTCTAGGATTATCTAAATGATATTGTTTAGCCCATTTTCTAAAATTCCTATTAATATAATTGTTTAATGCTACTAAATCTCTTTTTTCTAAATAAATATTCATTAAATTTAAAGGATCTTCTATCTTTATATTTTTTTCTTTAATGATTTCCATCATTGAAACCACTTGTTCGTTATTCATAATTTGAAAACTATAAGTATGTAATGCTATCACAATATCTAAATCTACATAATAATTCATAAATACTGATATCAAACCTCGGGCATGACCTATCGCACTGGACATGGATAATTTAAAATATTGAATATCTTGATAAGGAATCATAACATCATGATATTTGATAACTTCTTGATTAAAAAACAAATAATCTGTTGTATCTTTATCTTCTTGGTCTTGACTAAGTGATACTTTAACTTTTCTTCTTTTAATAAACTCATTTATTTTTTTATCTATATCCTCTAATTTGAGATGCTGTTGTTTTATGAGTTCTTTTTTATCTTTTAAAACATCAGCTACAGATAGTTCTTCATTAAGAATTTGTTTAATTTCATTAATTGAAATATCCATTGATCTAAGTAATAGTATATATTTCAATCTTGTTATGTCATCGTAGCTATAATGACGATAATTATTATGATCTCTACCCGGTTTAAGTAATCCTTCATTTTCATAATAAATAAGTGTTTTTTTAGTCACATTATATTTTTGTTCTATTTCATGTACTATCATGTTTATCCCACCTTTTATCTCATTATAACACTATGACCTGAGGATATAGTCAAGATGAAATCACAACAATTTTTATCATATTTCTTGATGATATTAAAAATACAACTAAGCCACGCTAAACTATTTATTGTATAATTTTTTGAACCTTTATAAAAACAATATAAAATACATTTTATTTCCCCGGCAATTTTCGACATATTTATTTTTACCTAAATTAAATAAATTTGCGTCATTAGGTTACTCTGTATCAAAACTAAAAACCCATGATTACACGTTTCATTCACATGTATTTCATAGGTTTTCATTATTTATATCAACGAAATTTCATACTTTCGTAATTGACTTGAATTTAAGAGTCAATAAAGATATCATTACATATATTATTACCTTTTCAAAAAGCGACTCAATATCATATATAAGATTCTCACAATTTACTTTTTCCGTACATATTACATCGCATATTTAATTTTTAAACAAGATTAGTATATCATGTTTGAAAAGTACAAACAATAAAATAGAAAATATAAAATTCACATAAATTTACATATTATTGGCTAATTAAAACAATTATTTTTCTACTTAAAAAGGCATATATTTTCTATATACCTTTATAATATTTATTTTTACCTTTTATATTTCAGCTAACTTTTTCTTTGTTAATAATTCAATAAAGTCAGACATTAAAAGTTTTTGTGTTTGTAAATTTTCATATAAATCATTTCTCCAACCGTAATCTCCATTTTCGTTAAAAGTATTGTATTCCTTTCTAATGACTGCAATATAACTATTAACAAAACTCATAAAGTCACTTTTATGCATATAATATATGCCATCTGCAAATTGTCGTGCTTTCTCTTCTATTTCTTTAGAAGTAGTAACAAATATAGTTAAAATCTTAGCATTTGGAGATAAACCATCTACATTTCTCTTTATCCATATATGGTGAGTTCCTGCTTCCCTTACATCCTCAATTGGTATTTTCTTATCTGTTTTATAAATCTTATCTTCAAAAACAACAACCATATCTAGATTTATAATCCAATACGGATCAGGAGCTCCTTGACTATCATCATTCTTTGAAAAGCATCCCAGTAATTTACCAAATTCTTCTTGTCCTTTTTCAAATTTTTTACCATCTTCTGAATTTAAATCGCCTAATATTTTTTCAATATATCTTTCGAATTTTTGTGGAGAACTGTATTTTTGTAATTTATTTTCAATGCCATCTATCACATCTTCAAAATAATCTTCTGTATTAGTAGTATTACTTTCCCCAGAAAATAATTTCATTGATAGAGTATTTAACCATTTTAATGGAACATTTAGTCCAGCCGCTTCTTCAAAACTTCTTTTTGAAATACTACCATATTGTTGTGCCCCTTGTTTATATAAATAATATTGCAAACAACCTTTAATATATATCCAATAGCATTTATATCCTTTTAATTTAGGTGATGTTAAAGTACTAATAATAGTATTCAATTGTTCAATTGCCTTAATATAATTATTAGTCCAAATATAACTTTGATAATTTACTTCAAATTTAGCAACAGCATTTAATTGATCATAACATGAGCTATATGGATTTTTGATTTCATCTTCCATATATTCATTTCTTCTTTCAATTATTGCTTCATTTGCATCCTGCCACTCAGGACTTTTTTGATCTAAAAATAACTTTACATTTGTTATAATATCTGTAATCGTTTTATACCCCTCAGATGTTTCTAATCCAAATGATAATTCTGCTCTTAACTCAGCTGGATATTGCATTTGTTTTTCTTCTTTTGTAAATTCATTCATAATTGATTTTCCAAAAACACATATTACTGCATAATCATTAGCATTTCTTGTGCATCGCCCAAATGCCTGAATAATACGAGTTTTAATTCTTTCAGTATATATTGTAGCAGCAGACATTTTAGATACTAAAAAATTTTCCTGTAAATTCATTAACTTTGGAATTCGGTATACAAATAATAATCGACTTGAGTCATCAGGAAAATCAATTCCTTCAAACCTATTAGCTAAAATTACTGATGAATTTTCTGATTTTAAAAATACATCCTTATTGCTTTCTAATTCACCTGCATCAAATACATCTGTATTACATATTTCTTTTAAGTTTTCTGCAAATTTTCTCTCAACGCTTTTATTTGGTACAAGAAATACACTTTTTTTCATCAATAACTGTAATTCAGGTATTATTTTTTTCTTTTCTGATTTTTCCATAGCTAAATCAGGAAAAATAAATAATTTTCTACCTATACTTCTTTGATCCCAATTATCAATCATTGGTAATTTTTTTATTTTAGAAATTCCTGTTATTCTTTCTAATTCACCACTTTTCCCTAAAGTTGCAGACATCAGTATCCTTTGCTTTGCATTAGAAAATGCATTATGAAACATTGTTGGAGGTATCCATGGTCTAATTTGAATTTGTTTATTACTTATATAAATATTACAATCTTTTAAATTTTCAGCAATATTCATATATGCAAATTTTCTTTCATCATTAATATTTATTTGTAAAATACTATTTATCTCAGATATTCTCTCAATTAAAAGTGGCATTGGAACTAAATTACACCAATTTTCAGGGCATATACTGGTTTCATCTGCCGTTAAATTTATATAATCATTTTCACTTAAAATAGTTTTAAGAATTGCTGCTATTTGCTCAAATGCTATATCATTTTTCGATATATTTACCGTCCAATTAGAAATAATATAGTCTTCACTCGAATGAACATCATCCATAATTATAATGTCCACTTCATCGAAACGTGAATTGGTTGCAAAAAAAGAACTATACGTCGTAACACCTATCGCTTCTCCTGAACTATATTGTACCCAATCACTGATATTATAATCTTTTTGTCTTCCACAAAAAGCAATTGCATTTATTCCATATTTTTTATTTGCCTGTTCAACCACCTGCTTTACTAATTGATTAGTTGTACATAAAAACAAAACTGTCTCGTGTTTCATTTTTCTTCTATATTCACCAATCAATAGTCCAATTAATGTTTTTCCACTACCAGTGGGAAGCTCCAATGCAACATTATTTGTATTTAATTCTTTCATATATTCATTAATCATATTTGATTGATAATCTAATGGTCCTAGAATTGTTTTTGCCTTGTTATCTTGATACATAGCTTGAGGTGTATCGTATGAAATTCTTTCTCTTCTTTTATATAGAAACGCCATAATTTTTCCTCCTCTATGTATCTATTATACCATTTAAAAATCAATCAACAAGGTTTCAATTCATCTAATAATTGTTATATCTATTTTAATATTTCTAAAGAAATCTCACATTTTTGATCATCTATTGTTTCTATTTCGATCTTGTCTTTCTTTACAACAATTCTATCAATAAAAACTGCAAGATTTTCTTGTGTCATAACAGTATGTTCATTGCTATTTTTTTCTAACGTTTTTAATAGTTTTTCCTGTCTGCCTTGCTTTAATGCATTGTATTTGTCATCAAGCTTTTTCAGTTCTTTTTTAAGCATTTGTTTGGTTTGATAACATTGTGCCAAGTGTTCCTCAATTTGACTTTCGTCTTGAACGCCTCTGGCAACAAGTAACATTCCTTTATCTAATAATTCATTTATTTGTGAATTCACATTTTCTAATTCACAATTCAGTTTTTGTTTCTTTTCAACAATATCTTTTGGATTCAAATATTCCGATAATTCTTTAGCAAGTTCAAGTCGTGTTTTTTCTTTTGATTTGGTTTTTCCATTGATCAATGATGTTAAAGCATCCAGTAATGGTTTTTCTTTTAAAGTCACACTGTTGGGACAGATTGCATTTCCATTCTTCAACCTGTTTGAACATCTCCATACAGGTTCTTTTTCCTTATTTCTTTTTGTCCAGACAGCCCTTCTATATAAGGCGCCACACTCTGAACAGATGATTTTGTTACTTAAAGGATTTTTTGATGAATAGCGATTCTGATGATGACTTTCCACAACTTCTTTTTCATCATTTGATTTCATGTTCCTTTTTGTTCTTTCTACTTGAGCTGCTTTGAATACTTCTTTAGTCACAATCGCAGGATGACTGTTTTCCACAAAGTACATTTTCTTCTGACCTTCATTTTTATACCGTTTCTTATGAAGAAAGTCTATGCTGAATGTCTTCTTTAAAAGAGCATCCCCACTGTACTTTTCATTTTGCAGCATCCTGCCAATTGTTCCTGAATCCCATTTTGTACTCCCGTTCTTCTTGGGGACTTTGTTTTCCGTCAGGTACCTTGCTATTTTACTTTCGCTCATACCTGAAAGATATTTAGAAAAGATCTCTCGAACAACTTTTGCTTCTTCTTCAATAATATCAAGTGTTCCTCTGTTTGACTTATAGCCATACATATTGGCAGCATAAACCTTTCCTTTTTCAAACTGCCTTTGATATCCCCACTTGATACTTTCGCTTTTATCTTCACTGCTTTGTTGGGCAACACTTGAAAGGATCGTCAGCAACATCTCATTTGCTTCCAGACTGTGAACATTCTCCACTTCAAAGTAAACATCAACATTGTATTCCTTGAGGATTCTCAAATACATCAGTGAATCAACTGTGTTCCTTGCAAATCGTGTAATACTTTTAGTAATGATCATATCTAATTTTCCTGCTCGAGCATCATCAATCATACGCATAAAATCTGATCTTTTATTGGTTGATGTACCCGTTATTCCTTCATCTGAATAAATGGCAACAAGTTCCCAGTTTTCATGACTGCCTATGTAGTTTTCATAATATTCACACTGTGTTTCATAACTCAGTTCCTGTTCGTCAGAATCTGTTGAAACTCTGCAGTATGCTCCAACTCTTATTTCCCTGTTTTGCCTGTCATTGTATGATGGCTGAAACTTCTTTCTTGGAGCAATCACTTTAACCTTCGGTGCAGTTGTTTCATGTTCTTTGTCATCTCTGATAATATAGTTCACAATCTTACCTCCTTTCCTTAATAATTAATAAAAAGTTCAAGACCATTATTGAAAATACTCAGTATTCCTGTTTCATATACCTCAATCTTTTCAATAATATTCTTGAATTCACATTTTTCTATATTGCTTTTTAACTTCACATTTTCATATTCCTGTGAATTTTGCTGATTCAGATAGTCACAGATAAAGTTCTTGTAGTCACTTTCTGTATTCACATTTTGAAGTGCATTTCTGTTTAGTATTTCAAAATACTGTTCACTTGATTCACTGTTCCATCCTTGTATGTATTTGTCTTTCATATTGATAACTTCTTCCAGCAACAAATTCACATTCTTGACCAGAACACTTTCTTCAATTCGATATTTCTGATCTTCACTTACATAGAAGCATTCATTTTTTCGAGATCCATTCTTATCTCTTTTACCTCTGTAGATTTTTCTTTTTAAAGGAACGCTGTCAATTCCCCAAAAAACCTTGTTTTTAAAAAACTGCTGTATCATTCTATTTTCTTTTGCCTTTTCTTTATCCATTAGAACTGTTTCCTTTCTACTTTTAACTTAAGATCGTTTTTCAATGTGAACTGGATATCCAATGTTCCCACTTCAATCGAATCAACTAAAGTATTGAAGATTTCTTCATCCAGTGAAGTAATTTCTTTTGCTGATTCCAGACATTCAATGATGATCTGTGTCTGTATCACTTCAAATCTCTGATAGATTTTTTCATTGAGTTTGCACTTTTGCATTTCAAAAACTGATTTGTCTACCAGCAACTCGTTATGCTTTTTCTTATAATCTTCCAGACTTATAAGATCTTTCTGATAATATCGAACAAGTGTATTGATAGAACTGCTTACTTTTTTAAGTTCACGATTAACGAGATCAAGTTCACATTTGTCATCGTCATTTGTCGTAAAATTCACAATATGTTTTTTATAGGCTTCCAAAACATGAATATTTTCTTTGAGCTTATAAAAGATTTTTAAAAATGCATCTTCTATTTCATCCGTTCCAATCATTTTTACTTCACATTTCTTTGCTGAAGTAACATGATTACTGCAACTCCAATATTCTTTATTCCTCAACACCCTTCTTTTAAAAGTTCCACCACAATGTTCACATTTTATTTTTGATGTCAGCAGATATTCTCTGTTTCCATCCGTCTGGTTTTTGTTGAACTTCAACTTGTTGTTCACAAGTTTTTCATTTGCCTTTTCAAAAAGTTCACGATCAATGATTTTTGGAAACACATCGTAAACATAATACTGTGCAAGTTCACCTTTATTTGTGACTAACTTATAAGGAAAGACATCAGGTGAATATCTTTTTTGAAGAAGCATGTCTCCACAATATCTTTCATTTTTAAGCATTGATGAAACTGTGGACTGTGACCACTTTTTCTTTTTGGAATAATGTTTATTCAGATAATCTACAAGTTTTGTTACTGAAAAATCTTTATTCACATATTTATTAAAGATATCTTCAACGATTTTTGCTTCAACTTCTATGATTTTTACTTCACCATCTATTCTTTGATATCCATATGGCAGTTTTGGTTGATTGTATCTTCCTTCTTTTGCTCTTGTACGAAATGCCCATTTCTGTGCATTTGAAATTGCTTTTGATTCAATTTCGGCACAGGCAGCATAAACAGCAAGCATCATTTCACTTCCCATTTTTGCTGTATCAATTTTTTCTGTCATAAAATAAACGGAGACACCTATTGATTTCAGCTCTCTTACTACTGAAAGTGTCTCCGTTATATTTCGTGCAAATCGACTGATCGATTTAGTAATTATTCTATTTATAAGACCTTTTCGACAGTCTTCAATCATTTGAAGAAAACCATCTCTCTTGTCCATTCTTGTTCCAGTTATTCCTTCATCTGTATAGAGCTTAACCAGTTTCGAATTTTCAAGACTGTTGACAAAGGATTCATAGAAATCAACCTGATTTTTATATGAATTAAGCTGATCTTCACTGTCTGAACTGACTCTCGCATAACAGCCAATAAGATTGATTCTATTTACAAATCTTTCCAGTGGTTCGATAATGTGTACTTGTTTTTGAGCTTGAGCCATTCTAAAAATCCCCTTTCTTATCACCACACACAGTACCACAACTCTTTCGAACTATCCATGACATTATTCACTTTATTTTGTGAATTTAAAAATGATATTTGACAAGTGGATTACATTCTTCTTCATACTTTTTCAGAACTTTATTGGCAACATTTTTAGTGATCTTTTTATAGGTGACAAGTTTCTTCAGGCATGTATATATGTAATAGTAATCAAAGTGGATAGGTTACACTTTATTGGACAATTCTAAAGAGAACTGTTTATA
>NZ_QRQB01000019.1:0-46342 GCF_003475785.1 Coprobacillus sp. AF33-1AC
AGTGCTACGGTGCAACAATAGCGAACTGCCAGTTCTTTTTTTTTATAAAAAAATTAGCACTCAATGCTTGACACTGCTAATAAATAGTTTATAATGATATTAGCACAAGAGGAAAGAGAGTGCTAAAGGAGTGATAACAATGAATATAGAAAAGTTTACAGATAAAATGAAAGAAGCGATATCTAGTGCTAGTCAACTTGCTTTAGAATATAAAAATCAAGTAATTGACATTGAACATATTCTCTATGTTTTATTGGAAGATAGTAGCGGTATCTTCTGTAGAGTTTTATCTAAATTAAATATAGATGTTAAACAATTGCAAAATCAATTATTATTAAGAATTAAAGAAAAGCCACAAGTAACAAATATAGATGTCAATAGTATTCGTATTTCTTATGGTTTAAATGACTTATTATCTAAAGCGATGAACCAAATGTCACAATTTAAAGATGAATATGTTTCTGTTGAACATTTAATTATGGCTTTATTTGACATTAATGAACCTTGGTTAAAAGATTTATTAAATCAATATCATATCAATAAAAAAGATGTAAAAAAAGCAATATTAGAAATGAGGGGTGATCATATGGTTAATAATCCTAATCCTGAAAACACATATGAAGTATTAGAAAAATATGGGCGTGATCTTACAAAAGATGTTGAAAATGGTAAATTAGATCCTGTTATTGGACGTGATGATGAAATTAGGCGTGTTATTCAAATATTATCACGTAAAACAAAGAATAATCCTATTTTAATTGGTGAACCTGGTGTTGGTAAAACAGCCATTGTAGAAGGTCTTGCTTGGCGTATTTATAAAAATGATGTGCCTATGTCCTTACAAAACAAAACACTATATGAATTAGATTTAGGATCTTTAGTTGCTGGTGCCAAATATCGTGGTGAATTTGAAGAAAGACTTAAAGCAGTTTTAAATGAAATTAAAAAAGCAGAAGGTAATATTATCTTATTTATTGATGAAATTCATCAATTAGTAGGTGCTGGTAAAACTGATGGTGCGATGGACGCGGCTAATTTATTAAAACCAATGTTGGCACGTGGTGAATTACATTGTATTGGTGCCACAACATTAGACGAATATCGTCAATACATTGAAAAAGATGCTGCATTAGAAAGACGTTTCCAAAAAGTTCAAGTTGATGAACCGGATATGGATGATAGTATTGCTATTCTTCGTGGTTTAAAAGATTCATTTGAACGTCACCATGGGGTTCAAATTACAGACAGTGCTATTATTAGTGCAGTAAACTTATCTCAACGATATATTACTGATCGTTTTTTACCAGATAAAGCTATTGATTTAATTGATGAAGCTTGTGCTTCGATTCGTATGGAAATTGATTCATTACCTGAAGAATTAGATGGTATTACCCGTGAAAAGAATCGTTTAGAAATGGAAAGAATTTCTATTGAAAAAGAAGATCGTAATGAAGATAATGAAAAACGTTTAGTAGAAATCAAAGAACGCATCGCTTCTTTGACTGAACAAGAAACAGGTTTAAGAGCAAAATGGAAAGAAGAAAAATCATCATTAGATCATATTAAAGAACTAAAAAGTGAAAGAATGCATTTAGAATCACTTAAAGAAAAATATCAAAGTGAAGGTAATTTAGAAGAAGCTTCTAAAATTAAATATGAATCTTTACCAAAACTTACAAAAGAAATTGAAGAATTACAAGCTAAAAAACAAGATAATGATTTACTTCAAGAAAAAGTGACGGTTGACAGTGTAAGTGAGGTTATTGCTCGTTGGACTGGAATTCCTATGAATAAACTAATGGAATCTGAACGTGAAAAATTATTAGCTTTAGATGATACTTTAAAATTACGTGTCATTGGACAAGATGATGCAATTGAAAAAGTAACTGACGCTATTTTAAGATCGCGAGCTGGTATTAATGATGAAAATAGACCAATTGGATCATTCTTATTTTTAGGACCAACTGGTGTTGGTAAAACTGAAGTTGCCAAAGCATTAGCTGAACAATTATTTGATAGTGAACGTAATATTGTCAGAATTGATATGTCTGAGTATATGGAAAAATTTAGTGTTTCTCGTTTACTTGGTGCGCCACCAGGTTATGTTGGTTATGAAGAAGGTGGACAATTATCAGAAGCCGTAAGACGTCATCCTTATAGTATTGTCTTGTTAGATGAAATTGAAAAAGCACATCCTGATGTTTTCAACATTTTATTACAAGTATTAGATGATGGACGTATTACAGATAGTAAAGGAAATACGGTAAGTTTTAAAAATACAATTATTATTATGACAAGTAACATGGGTTCTCAATACTTATTAAATGGTAACACACCTGAAAATCGAAAATTAGTACAAGAAGAATTGAGAGCACACTTTAAACCAGAATTCTTAAATCGTATTGATGAAGTTGTTATGTTCAATTCATTAGATGATAGTGTTGTTAATAAAATTATTGATAAATTTATTAATCAATTAGAATCTCGATTAGAAGATAAAAAGATTTCATTAGAATTAACAGGTGAAGCATACCAACATATTAAAGATGAAGGATTTGATCCGGTTTATGGTGCAAGACCATTAAAACGATATATTCAATCTCACATTGAAACAAAACTTGCTAAGGAGATGATTAAAGGAACTATTAAATCTGGTGACCATATTTTAGTTGACTATCAAGATGATATTGTATTAAAGAGAGCATAAAAGCAAATTCTCCAAAGATTATATATCTTTGGAGAATTTTTGTTTATTCTTACAAGAAGATGATATATTATAATGGAGATAGTTAATAAAAGGGGTAGCGTATGGAAAAATTAAAAAAAGTAATCAATATATATTTATCAGATGATGCAACGTTATTTCGTTATTCATTAAGTTTTTGTTTATTATTATCTTTATTACCGGCATTAGTCATTATATTTTATTTTTTTAATGAAATAGCGATTGATCCAACAGTGCTTGTTAATGCTCTTTATGATTTTATACCACAAGAATTATTATCTCCTTTTATTCAATTTGTGAGTGATAAAAATTATCATTCCATTATGTCTATTATCATCACATTGATTGTTGCTACATATGTAGCAAGTAAAAGTTTTTATTCATTTATGATTATATCGATGCAAGATGAGAATTTTATTATTCCTTTAATTTTAGTAAGATTGAAAGCTTTTGTTTCTTTTGCTCTTTTTATGATTGCTATATGTGCTATTTCTATTATGAATCAATATATATTAGCACTTAATTCATTATTTTTTATTTTAAGTTTAATTGCTATTTTCTATTTATTTTATCGAGTGTTATCTTTTGAAAAAAAACCGTTAAGTTATGGCTTATTAGGTAGTGTTTTTAGTAGTGTTGCGATTGTAGGGGTAGGGCGTCTATTTTTATGGTTCGTTGAGTATTTCACATCTTATCATAGTTTGTATGGACCTTTTGCTTCATTAGTTGTTTTATTTTTATCAGTGTATCTTATTAGTAGTATTATTTATTTTGGTTATTGTCTAAATAGAATCTATGGTCAAAGTTATCAATTTCATGAATATAAGCATATTGCTTATTATGAGTATCTAAGCCAAATCATTAACCAAATCTATGATACTTTTCGTTAAATTTCTTTAACTTTTATCATATTATGCTAAAATAGGGCGAGGAGAAAAAATTATGCAAAGATATTTTATTGATCAAACATTACAAATACATCACCCATTTGAAATTGATTCAGATGATTTGCATCACATAAAGCATGTTATGAGATTACAAAATCAAGATCAAATTATTTGTATTGATAAAAATAAAAAAACATATTTAGCAAAGATAGAAAATATTAATCAAGGAACAATAGTACCCATTGAACTCATTGATGTTAATAATGAGTTGGATATAGAAGTGACACTTATTTATGCTATGCCTAAAGGGGATAAGTTTGAAATGGTGTTACAAAAAGCAACAGAATTAGGTGTAACAAGAATTATTCCTATGCAAACTAAACGTTGTGTTGCAAAACTAACATTAGAAAAATTCAATAAAAAAGTAACAAGATATAAAAAAATATTAAAAGAGGCAAGTGAACAGTCACTTAGAAGCCAAATACCTGAAATTATGCCTGTAATCCAATTAAAAGATATTGAATCTTATTTAGGAGATTATAATTTAGTAGCTTATGAAGAAACTGCTAAAGCCAATAAACATGGACAACTGGCTTTAACTTTACAACAGATTTGTCCAGGCGATCATCTCGTTATTATTGTAGGTAGTGAAGGTGGGTTTGATGCACAGGAAGTTGAATTTTTAAATGGTTTAGGTGTTAAAAATTGTAGTTTAGGAAAAAGAATTTTAAGAAGTGAGACGGCACCACTTTATTTATTAAGTGTGATTGGCTATAGTAGGGAGATTTTAAAATAATGATGAAATATTTAAAAAAATATGGGAAGGAAACAAATCTTCATAAAACTAAGTTATACTGCTTTTTAGAGGAAAATAAAGATATCTTTGAGCAAGCAGGATATCCATTTAAAATAAAAACATATGAAGAATTATTTAAGTATGAAGTTCTTTATCATAGTTTGTCTAATAAAAATAAAATTGATGAAGCTTATAACCATTTTATTAATACAAACTATGATGTTTTAGATTATTTAAATTATGATGAGAAAAGAAAAATGTTTGATCAAGATTTAAAACCTATCTTAGAACAATGTCACTGTTTTAAAGAGCCTGAAAGTGGACAATTAGTCTATTTACCTCATTATGATCTAGATATGAATAGCCGTTATATCAATGACTATCAAATGTTGACTTTAAAACAATATCAAGAATACATAAAACAATATTCTAAAGATATCAATAAGCCTTATCGTTTATATCAATTTTATCCATTTATATCTTCATTTTCTTCTTTAAAACCAATTGGAAAAGATGATCATTATGCATATTTTTATTATCCAGAAAGTAAACGTGTTTATTTATTTGATCAAAATGATTATCAATGCATTGATGAACTTATTTTTATTGATAAATATCAAGATATAGATCCTTCATTAGAAGATGTAAAAGAAATTGTTAAAATATATCTTAATGAAGATGTGCAATCACTTGTAGATACATTGTATGAAAAACAATGGCTAAGTGAAAAAATATATAAAAAAATTAAGAAAAAATTAAAGTAGGTGAAATTATGAAAGTAGCATTCCATACATTAGGATGCAAAGTTAACTCATATGAATCGGAAGCTATGTTAAGATTATTTGAACAGGCAGGGTATCAAGAAGTTCCTTTTAAAGAAGTGGCTGACGTTTATGTTATTAATACTTGTACAGTAACAAATACCGGTGATAGTAAATCTAGACAGATGATTCGTAAAGCGATTCGAAAAAATCCACAAGCAACTGTTTGTGTGGTAGGTTGTTATAGTCAAAGTGCGCCTCAAGAGATAGAAGCTATTGAGGGTGTAGGGGTTATTTTAGGTACACAATACCGTAATCAAATTGTTGAATTAGCAAAACAATATCAAGAAACAAAACAAATGATTGTCAAAGTCAATGATGTCATGAAAGTCGATACGTTTGAAGATTTAAATATTGATCGTTTTCATAACACACGAGCTTATTTAAAGATTCAAGATGGATGCAATAATTTCTGTACATATTGTATTATTCCTTATGCTAGAGGAAGAGTGCGTTCAAGAAAACCAGAAAGTGTTTTACATCAAGCTCAAGAATTAGTGAATCATGGATATGTTGAAATTGTATTGACAGGAATTCATACAGCTGGGTATGGTGAAGATTTAGATCATTATACTTTCTCTGATTTATTAAAAGAACTATGTCAAATTAAAGGTTTAAAAAGATTACGTATTTCTTCAATTGAAACGAGTCAAATTACTGACGAGATTATAGATTTAATGAGTACCAGTAAAATCATTGTTAACCATTTACATGTTCCATTACAATCAGGTTGTGACAAGATATTAAAAAGGATGAATAGAAAATATAATTGTCAAGAATATGCAGCTAAACTTGAAAAAATAAGAAGTCTTTTACCTCAAATTGCCTTTACTACTGATGTAATTGTAGGTTTTCCGGATGAAAGTGAAGAAGACTTTGAAACAACATATCAATTTATCAAACAAATAGGTTTTACTCAATTACATGTTTTCCCTTATTCGCCTAGAAAAGGAACACCTGCAGCAAAGATGAAAGATCAAGTAGATGAAAAAATTAAACATCAAAGAGTGAATCGTTTAATTGAGTTATCACAAGAACTAAATTCCCAATTTGCTTTGAGTCAAATTGGTAAAACTTTAAGTGTTTTATTTGAAAAAGAAGAAGATGGCTATTATGTAGGTCATGCTGATGATTATTTACTCGTTAAAGTCAAAAGCAATGAAGAATTGATAGGACAAATTAAGGATGTTATAATTGATTCATATCAAGACATACTAATAGGAAGAGTGAGATAATTGAAACGTTTAAATGAATTATTTGACATAGATAATGAAATGAAAATCTATTCAATTCATAGTGATTCAAGATATGTAAAACCTTATTCAGTATTCTTTTGTATTGAGGGATTAAGTGTAGATGGTCATCGTTATGTTGACGATGCCATCTTTCAAGGAGCTAAAGTCATTGTTCATACAAAAGATTTACCAAGCTATCGTAAAGGAATTATTTACATACGTGTCAATGATGCTTTAGATGAATTGAATCGAGTATCAAGTATTTTTTATGATCATCCTAGTCATAAAATGAAAATGATTGGGGTAACGGGAACCAGTGGTAAAACGGTTGTGGCTTCTATGGTAAAAATGATTATGGATCGTTTTTGCAAAAGTGCTTATATGGGAACCATATCCTTAGAATACGATGGAATTAAAGAACAATGTCCCTATACCACACCAGAAACCTTATATGTTCAACAAAAATTAGCAGATATGGTCAAACATGGCATTAAAGTTGTGGCAATGGAGGCAAGCAGTCATGGTTTAGCATTAAGAAGGATTGATGCAGTACAATTTGATATTTCTGTTTTAACAAATATTGGCAAAGAACATCTTGATTTTCATGGGACAATGGAACGTTATGTAGCAAGTAAACAAAAATTATTTGAGATGCTACCACCGACTGGATTAGCAGTATTAAATCATGACGATGAGCATTATGAAACAATTAGTAAAAACTGTCATTCAAGAGTGATGACTTATGGAATAGAAAAAGAAAGTGAGATTATGGCTAAAAATATTGAATTATTTTTAGATCATAGTGAATTTGATTTATCCTTTAAGGGAAATGAGTATCATGTTAATTGTCCGGTACTGGCTAAGTTTAATGTTTATAATGTATTAGCAGTTGTAGGTGTTTTAATTGGGATGGGGTTTGATAATTCAATGATTATTGATGCTGTTGAAAGTATTCCTCAAGTTGAAGGAAGGATGGAAATTATTAAGCACGACCAGCCTTTTACAGTTATTGTTGATTATTGCCAGCATACAAAGAATTATCACGATTTATTTGAATTTGTTTCTCAAGTTTCTTCGGGAAGAATTATTGCAGTTATGGGAGCACCTGGTAAACGTAATTTGAAAAGAAGAAAACAAATTGGAAAATTAGCTAATGAATATCTTGATCATGTTATTTTAACAGAGTTAGATGATCGTGGTGAAAATACAGTTGATATTTGTAAAGATATTCAAAGTGAAATCAAAGATATTACGAGTGTCATTGTTTCAAGAAGGTCAGTCGCAATAGAACAGGCTATAGATATTGCTTGTCCAGGAGATGTTGTTTTGCTTTTAGGAAAAGGACATGAGAAGTTTATTTCAATGGAAGTAGGGCAAAGTCCTTATCCAGGAGACAAGGTTGTAGCATTGAGGGCAATTCAGCGTATTTATGATACAGATAGTGAAGATGAATAGGAATAATAAAAAAGGACATCTAATCAAGATGTCCTTTTAGCTTGCTTGTTGAAACAACAAAATGTAAAGCAATATATGCGATTTCGTCATCAGTGAATCGTTTTTGATATTTTTCTTCAACTACATCATTTAAAATACTCGCTAAAGAAAATTCAAACTGATGTCTTTCTTTGATTTTATCAACTAATGGGTTATCAATTTGACTATCATTTTGTAAACGCTCAAGAGCAGGAGTCAAATGTAAACCAATAGAAACAAATAATTTATCATCATCTTTAAAATTTAAATCTTTTTCATCTTTAATACGTTGCATTGTTTCTCTTAATATAACAGCAACATCTTCATCTAATAAATCAAATCCCGGATTTAATTCGATATCTAAAGCTTTATTTTTAGATAAATACATCGATACTAAAGCTACTTCTGACTCAGGAAATTGAATATCATATTTTTTTTCTAACATAGAACATAAATCAAGAGCGTATTGGAAATTATCATTATCACGATAATATTCAACTTGTCCTTGACTTAGAGGAATATAGTTATCCGATTTTATTCTAATAACTGCAATTGTTAAATGAATTGCAAGATTGTTGATAGAGTTAGTAGATAAAAATAAATGACGATCTTCTATGACTTGTCTAATGTCATGAGTAATCTGTTGTTTTGTTAAATCAAAATTTTCATTTGAATGAATCGCAAGAGTCATGCTCATCCCTCCAATCAATATGTATATGATATACTAATGACATCAAAAAATCTAGTCAAAATCAAAAAAAATTAAATAAAGCATTTGAGTAGAAAAATTAAGGAATAGTTGCTATATTAAAGTTGTAAAAAGTAATGATTGATATATCAAAAAAAACTTTGAAATTATGCAACTTTATCATTGTTTAACTAAAAGTCAAGTGCTATAATGATGAAGAAATTTGATAGGAGGATTAAAGATGACTTTAACAGACAAATTTAATGAAGAATGGAAAGGATTTAAGGGTAGACTTTGGAAAGAAGAAGTTAATACTCGTCAATTCATCCAAGATAACTACAAACCATATGATGGAGATGAATCATTTTTAGCTGGTCCTACTGAAGCAACTAACAAGCTTTGGGGAAAACTTCAAGAATTACAAAAAGAAGAAAGAGCTAAAGGTGGAGTTCTTGAATGTGAAACTAAAGTAGTAAGTGGACTTACTGCTTATGGTCCAGGATATATCTCAGAAGATATGAAAGATCTTGAAAAAGTAGTTGGTTTACAAACAGATAAACCATTAAAAAGAGCATTCATGCCTTACGGTGGTATTAAAATGGCTGAACAAGCTGCAGCTACTTACGGATATGAACCAGATCCAGATTTACATGAAATCTTTACAAAATATCATAAAACACATAACCAAGCTGTATTTGATGTTTATACACCAGAAATCAAAAAAGCTCGTCACAACAAAGTAATTACAGGATTACCTGATACTTATGGACGTGGACGTATCGTTGGAGATTATCGTCGTGTTGCTTTATACGGTATTGATTTCTTAATTGAAGAAAAACAAAAAGATTTTGCTAACTGTGGTAGTGGATCAATGACAGATGATATCATTCGTCAAAGAGAAGAAATCGCAGAACAAATTAAAGCATTAAATGGAATGAAAGAAATGGCTAAGATTTATGGATATGATATCTCTAAACCTGCTACAAACGCGCATGAAGCATTCCAATGGTTATACTTCGGATATTTAGCAGCTATCAAAACTCAAAACGGTGCTGCAATGTCAGTTGGTCGTGTTTCTACTTTCTTAGACATCTATGTTGAAAGAGATTTAGAAAACGGAACAATTACAGAAGAAGAAGCTCAAGAATTAGTTGACCATTTCGTAATGAAATGTAGAATGGTTAAATTTGCTCGTATTCCTTCATACAACCAATTATTCTCTGGTGACCCAGTATGGGCTACATTAGAAGTTGCTGGTTTAGGAACTGATGGACGTTCAATGGTTACTAAAAACTGTTTCCGTTTCTTACATACATTAGAAAACATGGGTCCTTCTCCAGAACCAAACTTAACAGTTTTATATACTAAATTATTACCGGAAAACTTCAGAAGATTCGCAGCTAAAATCTCTGTAGATACAAGCTCAATCCAATATGAAAACGATGATGTAATGCGTCCTGTATGGGGAGATGATTACTCAATTTGTTGTTGTGTATCAGCTACTCAAACTGGTAAAGAAATGCAATTCTTCGGAGCTCGTGCTAACTTAGCTAAATGTTTAACTTACGCTATCAATGGTGGTGTTGATGAAAAAACTAAACAACAAGTTGCTCCAGAATACCGTCCAATCACTTCTGAATATTTAGATTATGACGAAGTAATGGATAAATACTTACAAATGATGGATTGGTTAGCTGATTTATATGTTAATACATTAAACTTAATCCAATACATGCATGATAAATATTATTATGAAGCTGCTGAAATGGCTTTAATTGATACTGATGTTAGACGTACATTCGCTACAGGTATCGCTGGATTCTCTCATGTAGTTGACTCATTAAGTGCAATCAAATATGCAAAAGTTAAAACTATCAGAGATGAAGATGGTATCGTTGTTGATTACGAAACTGAAGGTGACTTCCCAAGATATGGTAACGATGATGATCGTGCTGATGATATCGCTGTATGGTTATTAGGTGAATTCTTAGCTAAAATCAAAAAACATCATACTTACAGAGATTCAGAACCAACAACTTCAATCTTAACTATCACTTCAAACGTTGTTTATGGTAAAGCTACAGGTTCATTACCAGATGGACGTAAAGCAGGTGAACCATTATCACCAGGTGCTAACCCATCATACGGTGCTGAACAAAGTGGTTTATTAGCTTCATTAAACTCAGTTGCTAAATTACCATACGAATGGGCATTAGATGGTATTTCTAATACTCAAACAATCAACCCTGATGCTTTAGGACATAATGAAGACGAAAGAGTTACAAATTTAGTACAAGTTATGGATGGATACTTTGAACAAGGTGCTCATCACTTAAATGTAAACGTATTTGGAACTGAAAAATTAATTGATGCTATGGAACATCCAGAAAAAGAAGAATATGCAAACTTCACAATTCGTGTATCTGGATATGCAGTTAAATTCATTGACTTAACTCGTGAACAACAATTAGACGTTATCGCAAGAACTTGTCATGATCATATGTAATCAATTAGATTAATAACATTTAATTAGTAAACAGCCTCATTTGAGGCTGTTTTATTACCGGAGGAAATATGGAAACAATCGGAAGAATTCATTCAATAGAGAGTTTTGGTTCTGTAGATGGACCAGGAGTTCGTTATATTTATTTTTTACATGGTTGTCCTCTTCGCTGTCAATTTTGTCATAACCCAGATACATGGGGATCAAAAAAATATGAGGAATATACACCAGAAAAAGCACTTCAACAAGCTATGAAGTATAAATCTTATTGGGGTAAAAAAGGTGGTATTACTGTTAGTGGTGGAGAACCACTTGTTCAAATTGATTTTTTAATTGAATTATTCAAATTAGCCAAAAAAGAAGGAATCAATACATGCATTGATACAAGTGGGGGTTGCTTTACAAGAGAAGAACCATTCTTTTCTAAGTTTAAAGAATTAATGGAATATACAGATTTACTACTTGTAGATATCAAGGAAATCAATAATGATAGACATGTTGCTTTAACAGGAAAAGACAATTATCATATTCTAGATATGATACGCTATCTTTCAGATATTCATAAACCAATTTGGATAAGACACGTTCTTGTTCCTGAAAGAAGTGATTATGATGAAGATTTAATAAAATTAGATAAATTTATATCTTCATTATCTAATGTAGAACGTGTTGAAATTCTTCCATACCATACTCTAGGAGTATTTAAGTGGGAAGAACTGAATATTCCTTATAAATTAGATGGAATTAAACCACCTACTAAAGAACGTGTAGAAAATGCTAAAGCATTATTACATGTTGATCAATATACAAAATATTTAGAAAAATAATTAAAAAGAGTTTCATGTTAAAGACTATTTATTCTTGACTATGAAACTCTTTTTCTTTTTTTATTTCTTATATTTACAATTATCTTGGAGTTGTTTAAAATAAAATTAGATTAGGTAAAAGGAGACATAAAATGAAATTAGGAGCTATAGAAGCAGGTGGAACAAAATTTGTTGTTTGTATTGGAGATGAAAATGGTCAAGTTTTAGAAAGAGATTCATTTCCAACAGAAGCACCTGAAAAAACAATGGCAAATGTATTTAAATTTTTTGATGGAAAAGATATTGAAGCATTAGGAGTAGGAAGTTTTGGACCTATTGATCCAGATTTATCAAGTCCAACATATGGTTATATTACTACAACGCCTAAACCAGGATGGAATAATTATAATATTATGGGAGCATTAAAAGAAAGATATGATATCCCAATGGGATTTGATACTGATGTTAATGGTGCTGCACTAGGAGAAGCAACGTTTGGTGCTGCAAAAGGATTAGATAGTGCATTGTATTTAACTATTGGTACTGGAATTGGTGGCGGAGCCGTTGTCGGTGGACAATTAGTACATGGATTACTTCACCCAGAAATGGGACATATGAAAATGATTGTTAGAGAAGATGATCATTATGCTGGTAAATGTCCATATCATGGTACATGTTTTGAAGGTTTAGCTGCTGGTCCAGCAATTGAAGAAAGATGGGGAATGAAAGGAAAAGATATTCCTGAAGATCATCCAGCTTGGGATTTAGAAGCTTATTATATTGGTCAAGCAATGGCTAATTATGTTTTAACTTTATCACCTAAAAAGATTATTTTAGGTGGAGGAGTCATGCATCAAAAACAATTATTCCCTATGATTCATAAATATACTCAAGAATTCTTAAATGGATATATTCAAAAAGAAGAAGTGACAACTGACAAAATCAAAGACTATATTGTTTATCCAGGACTTGGGGACAACGCAGGTGTCGTAGGAGCTTTAGCTCTAGCAAAACAAGCTTTAAAATAAGCTTGTTTTTCTTTTTGTTTCTTATTAAAATTTACTTATAAGTATTAAAAGGAGGAGAAATAAAAATGACTAAAGTTGCAACAAAAGGATTACATGAAGGATGGGTTCCTAAAAAAGGTGAACCACGTTCATTACCAATCTATCAAAGTACAACATTTAAATATGATACTAGTGAAGAAATGGGAAGATTATTTGATTTAGAGGATTCTGGATATTTTTATTCAAGATTACAAAATCCTACTAATGATGCTGTTGCTGCTAAGATTGCAGCAATGGAAGGGGGAGTAGCTGGAATGCTTACTTCTTCTGGACAGGCTGCTAACTTTTTTGCGGTATTTAATATTTGTGAAGCAGGAGATCATTTTATAGCTTCGTCTGCTATTTATGGAGGAACCTATAATTTATTTGGCGTTACAATGAAAAAAATGGGTATTGATGTTACTTTTGTAGATCCAGAAATAAGTGAAGAAGACTTACAAAAAGAATTTAAAGAAAATACAAAATGTGTATTTGGGGAAACCATTACAAATCCTACAGTTAGTATTTTTGATATTGAAAAATTTGCTAAAGTAGCCCATCAAAATGGTGTACCATTAATTGTGGATAATACATTTGCGACACCAGTTAACTGTCAACCAATTAAATGGGGTGCCGATATTGTAACTCATTCAACAACTAAATATATGGATGGACATGCAAGTGGTGTAGGCGGTGCTATTGTTGATAGTGGAAACTTTAATTGGCTTCAATATGGTGATAAGTTTTCTGGTTTAACAACACCTGATGAATCTTATCATGGAATAACTTATGCAAAGAAATTTGGGAAACTTGCTTATATTACAAAAGCAACTGCTCAATTAATGAGAGATTTAGGACCAATTCAATCACCACAAAATGCTTTCTACCTAAATTTAGGGTTAGAATCATTAGCGGTAAGAATGAAACAACATTGTCAAAATGCATTAGCAGTAGCTAAGTATTTAGAACAAAATGAGAAAGTCGCTTGGGTAAAATATGCAGATTTACCAAGTAGTCCATATCATAAGCTTGCTAAAAAATATTGCCCTAAAGGAACATGTGGGGTTCTTTCATTTGGCTTAAAAGGAGAAAGAGAAAAAGCAGAAATATTTATGGATAGTTTAAAATTAGCCTCTATTGTCACACATGTTGCAGATGCTAAAACATGTTTACTACATCCAGCAAGTCATACTCATCGTCAAATGAGTGATGAACAATTAAAAGCAGCAGGTGTTGCACCAGATCTTATTCGTTTTTCTGTTGGACTAGAAGACATTGAAGATATTCTTGCAGATTTAAAACAAGCCTTTGATAAAATTTAATAAAACAGTCCTTTTTCAATTTGACAATTTTTGTATAGCATAATAAGTATAGTATAGATGAGGTGGTAAAAATGAAAATCGCATTGGGGCAAATTAACATGTATTTTGAAGATAAGAAAACAAATTATGTCATGATTGAAGAGTTTGTTAGTCAAGCTCATGATAATCATGCTGATCTTATTATTTTCCCTGAAATGTCGTGTACCGGATTTAGTATGAATACAGAATTAATTGGTGAGACCAATCATGAAACTGAAAAATTAATGATGGAACTTTCGCGAGATTATCATATTAAAATTATGTTTGGGCAAGTGTTAAAAAATGAAAAAGGATTTTTTAATAATTTTACTGCTGTTAATGGTAGTGAAGTGCTCTTTTCATATAATAAAATTCATCCATTTACTTATGAAGCAAATTATTATCAAAAAGGCAATCAGATTATTTCTAAAAAAATAGATGAGTTCATTTTTTCACCATTTATTTGTTATGATCTAAGATTTCCTGAAATATTTCAAATGGCGTCTAAAAAAAGTCAGATTATTATTGTTATTGCTTCGTGGCCTGAAAGGAGAGATGATCACTGGCTTACTTTACTAAAAGCAAGAGCCATTGAAAATCAATGTTATGTCATAGGGGTTAATCGTGTAGGGTATGATAAGGATAATCAATATATTGGTCATAGTTGTGTCTTTGACAGTAGCGGTAAAAGACTGACGCGTTTATCAACTGATGAAGAAAACATATATTTAGAAATTCATTTAGATGATATTGAAAAAGCAAAACAAGGGAATCAGTTTAAAAAAGATCGTAGAGAAGATTTATATCTAAAACTAATGAGTGGTGAATAAAAATTATTAATTTAATAAATAAATAAAATATTTTTAATATCAAATTTTATATTTTTATAAAATATCTAAATAACACAAAAATATTTAGATAATAAAGAAATCGTACTAAAAAAAATTCAATTTAGTATGCATTTTCTATTGACTTATGTCGATATATGTGGGATTATAAGTGCATAAAAATTAGATTGTATACATTTATGCAACTAGAAGGGGAAAAGAGGAGAATATTATGAAAAAATTATTATCGTTAATGTTATGTGCATTAATGGCTCTTACACTAGCTGGATGTGGTGGTTCAGGAAGTGCAGGAAAAACATTTACTTTTGCAAGTGAATTAGATATTAAAAACTTAGATTCATCTGATGCTGATGATGGTATGTCATTTGATGCATTACATGCATGTATCGATGGTTTAATGGGTCTTGATAAAGACGGTAATATCGTTGGTGCTATTGCAAAAGATCACACTGTAAGTGATGACGGATTAGTTCACACTTTCAAATTAAGAAATGCTAAATGGTCTAATGGAGACCCTGTAACAGCAAAAGATTTCGTTTATGCATGGCATAGAATTGTTAAAAACAATGGTAACTATGCTTATATGTTAGGTACTGACGGTGCAGCTATCACTGGTGTTGATGAAATCATGGAAAAAATCGCTAACAAAGAAAAAGTTGCTGATAGCGATTATGATGCAATGGGAGTTAAAGCAGTAGATGACAAAACATTAGAAGTTACTACTACTAGAAAAATTGATTACTTTGAAGAATTAATGACATTCCCATGCTATTATCCAATTAACCAAAAATTCTGCGAAAAAGCTGGAGATCAATATGGTAAGAGTGCTAAAAACATTTTATCAAATGGAGCATTCGTAATGGATTCTTGGTCACCAGGTAGCAAAGCTACTTTCAAAAAGAATGATAAATATTGGAATAAAAAAGCAGTTAAATTAGATACTTTAGTTATGAACTTAGTTCAAGAACCTAAAGTAGGTGCTACTAACTTCAAGAGTGGTAAAAATGATTTCACTACAATCAACTCTGAATTAGTAGATAAATACAAAAAAGATAAAGCTTATACAACATTTGGTGAAGGTTACTTATTCTATTTAAGCTTAAACTTCAAAACAAAAGAATTACAAAACTTAAATGTAAGAACTGCATTATCTTACGCTATTAACAGAGATGACTTTGCTGATAACGTATTAAAAGATGGTTCTAAAGGTGCTACAGGATATGTTCCTAGTGGATTATCAACTAGCCCAGATGGAAAAGACTTCCGTGAAGAAGCTGGAACTTTAGTATCATATGATGCTGCTAAAGCTCAAGAATATTTAGATAAAGGTTTACAAGAATTAGGTGTAAGTAAAATCAAATTAAGATTAACTTATGGTACTGATGAGTCACCAATGGATCAAATGGCTACTTATTTACAAAATGCATTTAGTAAATTAAATGGTCTTGAAATCGAAATGGTTGCTACAACTAAACAAGACAGAATTTACAACAAACAAAAGAATGGTGATTTCGATATTTGTTGTACTCGTTGGGGACCTGACTATGCAGATCCAACTACTTACTTAAACTTATTATTAGACGGTAACGCAAATAACTATGGTAAGTATTCAAATGCTGCTTATGAAGAAAAAATGAATGAAGTTACTGATGCAAGTGATGCTAAAGATCGTTGGCAAAAAATGATTGAAGCTGAAAAAATTGCAATGGATGATTATGCATTTATCCCAGTATTCGAAAAAGGTGCTGCTGCATTAAAGAATCCTAAAGTTAAAAACTTAGTTCAAAAAGCTGTTGGTGTTCCTTATACATTCAACTATGTTGATATCAAATAAGTTATTTAAAAAAGAAAATGATTTGGGTAAACACAATATAGTTTCTATATTGTGTTTATCTTTAATAAGAAAAGGAGGATATTATGAATAAATCAACACTAAAATATATTGGTAAGCGTTTGTTGATTTCATGTGCAACATTACTTGTTATTTCTGTTGTATTATTCCTCATGGTTAGGTTCCTACCAGGATCACCAATTAATAACGAAAAATTGAGTGATGCTCAAAGGGCTATTATTGAGGCAAAATATGGATTGGACAAACCACTCATTGTTCAATATGTCAATTATTTTAAAAATATGTTAACTGGAGATTTTGGGGTTTCAATGAACCTTTATAAAGATATGCCAGTTAGTTCTCTTGTAGGAGATGCAGCTAAAATTTCTTTTGCATATGGTATTTGTGCAGTTATTATTGGTTCTGTAATCGGTATTTTACTTGGTGTGTTTGCTGCATTACATAGAAATACTATCTGGGATACCCTTGCAACTGTTATCTCTGTAATTGGAGTTTCTATCCCTTCATTTGTATTTGCATTATTTATATTGATTTTCTTCGCTGCAGATTTACAGCTTATTCCTACGATGTATGATGAATCACAAGTTGTTTATTCATCAATTATGCCAGTTTTGGCTTTATCAGTAGGTGTTATTGCCAATGTAGCGCGTTTTACAAGAACTGAAATGATTTCAGTATTAAATAGTGAATATATTACTTTAGCCAAAGCTAAAGGGTTAGATGGTAAAACTGTTATTTTCAAACATGCATTACGTAATGCATTAATTCCAGTTATTACAATCTTAGGACCAATCTTAGTCAATTTAATGACTGGTACTATGGTTGTTGAAAAGATTTGTAGTGTACCTGGATTAGGTAAATTATTAATCAATAGTATTCAAGCATCTGATTATAATGTTATTCTTGCATGTTCATTCTTATATGCAGTTATGTACATTTTCATGATGTTAATTATCGATGTTTCTTATGGTATTATTGATCCAAGAATTCGTTTAGGAAAGGATGATTAGTAATGGAAGATATTAAATTTTTAGATGATGACTTTCAATTAGTCGGTGACAAACAAGATATTACTAAAGATGTTGTCTCTCCAGCTAAACCTGCTTGGAAAGATGCCTTAGGACGTTTTTGTAAAAATAAAGGTGCTGTTATTGGATGTGCAGTTATCTTAATTATTACTTTACTTGCTATTTTTGCACCAATGTTTTCTAGCTGGAAATTTGATGCTATTGATACAAGTATGAAAAATATTGGACCATGTGCAAAACATTGGTTTGGTACAGATACATATGGGCGTGATTTATGGGTTCGTATTTGGACTGGTACACGTTATTCATTGTTTATTGCAGTTGTTGCAATTTTTATTGATGTTGTTGTAGGGATTACTTATGGTTTGATTTCTGGTTATTTTGGTGGAATGGTTGACTCTGTTTTACAAAGAATTCAAGAAATTATTAACTCTATTCCTACTTTAGTCGTTTTAACTTTATTATTAATGGTAATGAAATCTTCTTTATTTACAATTATTTTAGCCTTATCGTTCACTGAATGGATTGGTATGTCACGTATTACCCGTGCGCAAGTTTTAAAAGTAAAAGAAGATGAATTCGTATTAGCTTCACGTACTTTAGGTGCAAGTGATTTCTTCATTATTTTTAAAGAAATCTTACCAAATATTTATAGTCAAATGATTATCATGGTTATGATGTCAATTCCTAATGCTATTTTCTATGAAGCATATTTATCATTCGTAGGTTTAGGTTTACCTATTCCTCTTGCATCACTTGGAACTTTAATTAATGATGGATTTAACTCATTCTTAGTTTATCCATATATGATGATGATTCCGGTAGTGATTTTCTCATTATTAATGTTAAGTTTTAACTTATTTGGAGATGGATTACGTGATGCTCTTGATCCAACTATGAAGGAGATGTAATCATGGCTGAAAGAGAAAGAATATTAAAAATTAGAAATTTAAATATTTCATTTAAAACAGATAGTGGAACAGTTAATGCAATTCGTGGTGTTAATTTAGACTTATATCGTGGTGAAACAATTGCTATTGTAGGTGAATCTGGATCAGGTAAATCAGTTACAACAAAAGCAATCATGGGTATTATGGCTAATAATGGTACAATTGATAGTGGTTCAATTGAATATACTTGGCATGATGAAAATACTGGTGAAGTGAGAACTGAGGATATTGTTAAATTAAACGAAAAACAAATGCAAAAAGAAATTCGTGGTCGTAAGATTGCGATGGTTTTCCAAGATCCAATGACTTCATTGAATCCAACTATGACTATTGGTAAACAAATTATGGAACCAATGATTTATCATTATGGTAAATCAAAAGAAGAAGCTTATGCAAAATCTTTAGAATTACTAGAATTAGTAGGAATTACTGATGCTGAAAAACGTATGAAAAACTATCCTCATCAATTATCTGGTGGGATGAGACAACGAATTGTTATTGCTATTGCTTTATCATGTGATCCATATGTGTTAATTTGTGATGAGCCTACTACTGCATTAGATGTAACAATTCAAGCAAAAATTCTAGAATTAATTCAAGATATCCAAAAGAAAAAGAATTTATCAGTTATTTACATTACACATGACTTAGGTGTTGTTGCTAAAGTAGCAGACTATGTCAATGTTATGTATGCTGGTAAAATTATTGAAACAGGTACAATTGATGAAATCTTCTACGATCCTCGTCATCCATACACTTGGGGTCTTTTATCAGCAATGCCTGATTTAGATACAAATGATCCTGAATTATATACAATTCCTGGTACACCACCTAACTTAGCAGTACCAGTTAAAGGTGATGCCTTTGCTCCACGTAATCAATATGCATTAAATATTGATTTAAGAGTTGAACCACCTATGTTTGAAGTGCCTGGATCAACTACTCATAAAGTTGCAAGTTGGTTAATGCATCCTAATGCACCAAAAATTGAAATGCCTCATGCACTAAAAAAACGTTTAGAAAAGATGGAAAAAGGAGGCAAATAAGATGGAAGAAAAACAACCTATTCTTGAAGTTAAAAATTTAAAACAATACTTTAAAATAAGTCGTAAGTTTACTGTTAAAGCAGTAGATGGAGTTTCATTTAAAATTATGCCTGGTGAAACTTATGGTTTAGTAGGTGAATCTGGTTCAGGTAAATCTACAACAGGGAGAAGTATTATTCGTTTATATAAACCTACTGATGGACAAATTATCTTTAATGGACAAGATATTTCAGGTAAAATGTCTAAACAAGAAATCAGTATGTTAAGAACTAAAATGCAAATGATTTTCCAAGATCCAATGGCATGTTTAAATCCGAGAAAAAAAGTTATGGATATTGTTGCTGAAGGTTTAGATATTCATCATTCATATAGTTCACAAAAAGAACGTGAACAAAAAGTTTATGATATTTTAGAGTTAGTAGGATTATCTAAAGAACATGCTAATCGTTATCCACACCAATTCTCTGGTGGACAAAGACAACGTATTGGTATTGCGAGAGCATTAATTATGAATCCTGATTTAATTATTGCCGATGAAGCTATTTCGGCTTTAGATGTTTCTATCCAAGCACAAGTAGTTAATCTTATGAAGAAAATTCAAAAAGATTTCAATACTTCATTTTTATTCATTGCTCATGACTTATCAATGGTAAAATATATTTCGGATCATATTGGTGTTTTACATTTAGGACATTTAGTTGAAACAGGAACAACTGAAGAAATCTTCTCTAACCCAATTCATCCATATACTAAATCATTATTAAGTGCTATTCCAGTTCCTAACCCACATGTTGAAAAAACACGTAAGTCATTAACTTATGATCATGACCAAAGCGATGTAGATTATACTGTTGGAACTGAGCATCATGTTGGTGGTACTCACTATGTACTTGCTACTGATGAAGAATTTGAAAAATGGACAAAACAATAAAGAACATGGTCTAACCATGTTTTTTTGTTTTTATTAATGATAAAAAAATATTAAGGTAATAAAAATATATTGACAAATAGTAATGTGTGTGCAACAATAATGTCAACATAAGGTTGTATACAATCTTATACAAAGGGGGGAAAGGAAATATGAAAAAAGTAATTTCGATAATTTTGTCAATGATTATGGTTTTTACATTAACGGGATGTGGGAAGTCAAGTAGTAATGAAAAAACATTTACTTATGCTAGTGAATTAGATATTAAAAATCTAGATTCATCTGATGCTGATGATGGAATGTCATTTATGGCAATGCATGCATGTATTGATGGTCTTATGTCAGCAGATAAAAATGGGAAAGCGATTTATGCAATAGCAAGGAAACATATGGTAAGCGCAGATGGTTTGACACATACATTCAAACTAAGAGATGCAAAGTGGTCAAATGGGGATGAAGTTACCGCTAATGATTTTGTTTATGCATGGCGTAGAATATTTAAAAATAACGGAAATTATGCTTATATGTTCAGTAGCGATGCAGCATCAATTACCGGTGCTGATGAATTAGTGAAAAAGCAAGAGGATAAGGAAAAAATTACTGATAAGGATTTGAAAACACTTGGTGTTAAAGCTATTGACAAAAAAACTTTAGAAGTAAAAACAACAAGATATATCTCATATTTTGATGAATTGATGGCATTTCCTTGTTATTATCCAATAAATGAAAAATTCTGTAAGGAACAAGGTAGCCAATATGGTAAGAGTCCTAAAAATATTTTATCTAATGGGGCATTCGTTATGAAAACATGGAATCCTGGTAGCAAAGCTGTATATGAGAAAAATAAGGATTATTGGAATGCTAAAAACATTAAATTAGATAAACTTGTCTTTAATTTAGTAGTTGAACCTAAAGTTGCAGCTACAAACTATGACAGCGGAAAAGTTGATTACGCTACTATTAATTCAGAATTAGTTGATAAATATAAAGGTAAAAAAGATTATCGTACTTTTAAAGAAGGTTATTTATTTTACTTATCAATTAATTTTAAAAATCAATACTTAGCTAATAGTAATATTAGAAAAGCTTTATCATATGCAATTAATCGTGAAGATTTTTGTGATAATGTATTAAAAGATGGATCATTTGCTGCTAAAGGATTTATTCCTTCAGGATTAACAACTGATGATAAAGGTAATGATTTTAGAGCTTCATCACCTACATATACTGGTTATGATATGACAAAAGCACAACAGTATTTTGATGCAGGATTAAAAGAATTAGGTGTTAATAATATTACATTAAGTTTAACATATGGAACTGATGAATCTCCAATGGATCAAATGGCAACATATTTACAAAACGCATTTACTAAATTAAATGGATTAAAAATTGATATGGTTGCTACAACAAAGCAAGATCGTATTTATAATAAACAAAAAAATGGTGATTATGATATAGCTTTAACACGTTGGGGACCAGATTACAGTGATCCAACAACTTACCTTAACTTATTATTGGAAAATAATTCAAATAACTACGGTAAATATTCTAGTACAGAATATAATAATAAAATGGATGAAGTTAAAACTTTAACTGACAATACGCAACGTTGGAAAGCAATGCAAGATGCAGAAAAGATTTGTATGGATGATTACGCAGTTATCCCCGTATTTGAAAAAGGAACAGCAACATTATTAAATCCAAAGAAACAAGGAATTATTCAAAGACCTGTTGTTGTTACGACTTTCAATTATATTCAAGTAAAAAAATAAATATTTGAACAATAAACCTCTTTAATAATTTTAATTAAAGAGGTGTATTATTTATACATTGACAAATAATGTAAGAAGACATATATTATGTTAAAAGTCATGTTCATACATTTATTTAATATAAATAGAGAATATAGAGAAAGCGAAGGAGTTATGAGATGAAAAGATTATATAAATCAAGAAGGGAACAAAAAATATGCGGTGTTTGTGGAGGAATAGCTGAATATTTTGATATAGATCCTTCATTGGTAAGACTTGCCTGGATTTTATTTGTATGTGTAGGTGGAAGTGGTATCTTAGCTTACATTATATGTGCCATTGTTATACCTTATGAAGATGAATAGAAATTACTAAAGGAGATAATGTTATGATTGATTTTCAAGATGATAGTCAAAAGATAATGGATTATATTCAAAGACATATTCATGATAATCATCAGTTGTTCAAAACAATTGGTTACTACCTAAAAGATGATCAGGCAGTTAAAGAAGTAAAAAACTATTTTAATCGAAGGTATACAAATAATTGTATGATTTTGATGATTATCATTGATTTATTTATTTTTATAAGTGCAATAGTGTGGATAAAGATGAGTTATTTAACAATCATTATTAAAATACTTTCCCTTATTTTGTTACTATTTATAGGTCATCGTATTCATAAAATATTAAAGAATTTTCTAAAGGAAAGCTGTCAATATCGCTTCCTATATACTTTATTACAAAAGGTACCACGTGAACAATTAGAAAAAATTTATCATCAAGTAAAAAACGGTTAAATTATTTAACCGTTTTTATTTCGTACTTACAATTACATTGGATTGTATTATCTAAATGATAAACAATATGACTTAAAACATAATATCCATGGTTAACATATGTTTCAATAATATATTGATCAATATATATATCAAGTTCACAATAGTCAATAGGAGGAGTTTGACAAATTAAATCAACATCCTCATCACAATCAATAAATACATTCTCTCTATTTGCTAATAAGCAATCTTGATAAGTTAATACATAACCACCAATATTGATAGAATCTCCGTGTTTTAAACAAACATGAATCATAGTTGGTTTTTGATAGTCAAATTGTTGAGTATCAACAATAAATTGATTTTTAATATTTGGATGTACATCAGTATAAATGTGATTATCATGATATTCTATAATTCTTGGCATTGTAAATAAACCACGCCAGTCGCCTTGATCTTTTACAGGCATACGCATCCAACCAACAAAGATTCTATTACCATCTTGATCAAGTGTGGTTTGTGGAGCATATAAATCACGACCATAGTCTAAGAAACGAAGTTCACCTAACTGGCTCATTGTACAATTTTCATGATTGAAATAGCATGTTGTAATTCGAGCATGACTAGGATAACCGTGTGTTTCAGTTCTTTCGGGTGACATAATCAGTAATTGTTGTTGATTAACCGTAAAAATATCAGGACATTCCCACATATCACCTAATTGAACTCCACGATAATTATTTTGATAAGACCAATTTATAGCGTCATCAGAAGTATAGAATAAGAGTTGCCCTTGCCCATGATTGTGCTCGTCAAAATATTTACTTACTATGACCATATAATATTTTCCGTTATAAAACCATACTTTAGGATCACGGGTATGTGTTGGATGACCAATTTCATTTTCTTTAAAGGCTGGAATAATCAGTCTTTTTTGATTAATATTATCAAAATGGATGCCATCTTCACTAATTAGCATACTTTGACTTGCTTCAAAGGCATCATTTAAAGTTTTATGTATATTTTCAGGGTTAGGTTGTAAATATTTAACAGATGTATAATAAATGTACATCTTTCCATCTACTTCAATACTTGAACCTGAAAAACATCCATTGGCATCATAATATTTACTAGGATATAAAGCAATACCTAGATTTTGCCAATGAACAAGATCTTTAGATACAGCATGATACCAATGCATCGTTCCCCATGTACAACCATAAGGGAAATACTGATAAAATAGATGATATTGTCCTTGATAATAAATAAATCCTACAGGATCATTACACCAATTCTTATTTGGTGATAAATGTAATTTTGGGTGCATAGTAATTTCTCCTTTTTTATGGTACTAATAGTGTAATAGCTTGACTGACATTTTCAATGGTGACGGGTAAATGACTACCTTGTTCACCATCAATATCAATAATCACATCTTGATTTAAACAAGATATTTTCATTGAAGAAGTTTGTATATATTCGATAAATGGACTTTTATCATGTTTACCAAAAGAATAATCTTTAAACAAAGCAATGAGATCAGTAATACTGCAACGCTTAACAACCATTAAATCCAATTTGCCATCACAAATATCAGCATATGGAATCAATCCATCAAAGCCACCGACACGATTGGTATTTGTAATAGCAAACATATAAGCCTCTAGATGAAGTGTTTGATGATTAGCTTCAATTTCTAATTCTAAGTTTGTTTTTAATTGACTATGTAAATTTAATAGACCATTAACATAATAAGCTAATGGACCGAATTTCTTTTTATCCTCTTTGCTTACAGTAAAAGAGATATCACTAAACATACCTCCAGCAGCTACATTAATAAAATATTGATTATTTATTTTACCAACATCACTTTTTATTGTTTTAAAATTTTTAATCATCGAAATAATGGCATCAACTTCAGTTGGCAAATTTAAGTAATTAGCAAAGTCATTGACAGTACCGGCAGCCATCAAACATAAAGGTATATGTTTGTGACTATCTACCATCCCACTGATAACTTCATTTAAAGTGCCATCTCCACCAACACTGATGAAAAAGTCATAATCTTTTTCATCAGTATCTTTTGCTTTATAGTACGCATCATTTTTCTTTTGGGTATAAAAAACGTCAACATGATTGACAATTCCTTGAAGAACTAATTTACCAATGAGTTGGTCTAATTTATTTTGTAAAATATTTTGACCTGATGATGGATTAATAATAAATAAACATTTTTTCATACTTATTCCCTTACGAGTTCAATTAATAATTGAACTCCCTTTTTCATACTTGTTAGTGAAACATATTCAAATGGACCATGGAAATTGCCACCACCAGTACCAATATTTGGACATGGTAAGTTTTTATATGTTAACAAGGCACCATCTGTTCCACCACGAATAGGTTGAGCCTGTGCTTCAATACCACATTTTTCCATGGCATTTTTTAAACGTTCGATAATTTTAGGATGTTGTAAAACAATATCTGCCATATTAAGATATGATTCTGTAAATTGAACATCAATACAATGATAACCGTACTGTTCATTTAAGAAATCTTTAGCACGATTAAATTGCTTGATTTGTTGATCTAATATCTTTTTATCATGATTTCTTATTATATAATCCATTTGACAATATTCACATTGACCTTCTATATGATGCAAATGATTAAACCCTTCATATTTTTCAGTATATTCAGGACGCATAAACTCGGATAAAAGTTGATCAAATTTGATAGCAACTCGACTCGCATTGATCATTTTCCCCTTAGCACTACCAGGATGAATAGATTTTCCTTTAATTTTGACTTGAGCACTGTAGGCATTAAAATTTTCGTAATTATAAACATCAATTTCATCACCATCTATAGTGTAAGCATATTGACTATGGAAACGATCAACATCAAAATGATCACTTCCTCGCCCTATTTCCTCATCAGGAGTAAAAGCAATTTGAATATCATTATGCTTAATTTCAGGATGGTTTGACAAATATTGCGCCATGGACATGATGATAGCAATACCAGCTTTATCATCTGCACCTAATAAAGTCGTCCCATCGGTTGTGATTAAATCATGACCTACTAGTTTCTTTAATTTTGGAAACTCTTGAGGATTTAAAGATAATTCTTGATTAAGTTTAATTGCATTTCCATCATAATTTCTTATAATCTGTGGTTTGATATTTTCACCAGATGCATCAGGACTGGTATCCATATGGGCAATAAAGCCAATAATATCTTGTTTACCACCATTTCCTTTGATTGTTCCATAGATAACACCTTCTTTTGATAATTCAACATTGCTGATGTTCAATTCTTTCATTTCCTTAACGAGTTCTCTAGCAAAAACAAGTTGATTTGAAGTAGAAGGTACAGTAGATGAATGTTCATCGCACTGAGTATTATAACTGATATATTTTAAAAATCTCTCTTCGATATTCATTTTATAACCTCCATTTCACTAATCATTATTATAACAATTTTTATAAGTGAATAAAATATTAGAACTTTACTTCCAATAAAAAATTAGGTATGATGAAGCAATGAGGTGTAACTATGAAAAAATACTATGCTGTAAAAAAAGGAAAGAAAACAGGAATATTTGAAACTTGGAATGAGTGTAAGGAACAAGTATCTGGTTTTTCAGGTGCCGAATATAAATCATTTGCCTCGTTACAAGAAGCCAAAGATTTTTTAAAAGTAAAAAAAGAAAATTTAAGTGAAGTCGATTTGCTTGCCTATGTTGATGGAAGTTATAACATTAAAACTAAAGAATATGGTTATGGTTGTGTTATTATTGAAGGACAACAAGTTATTCAACAGCTTTATGGTAAAGGACACCTTGAAGAATATATTTCAATGAGAAATGTCTCAGGAGAAATATTAGGATGTCAAAAAGCAATAGAGTATGCCATAAAACATAATTACCATCATATTTGCATCTATTATGATTATGAAGGAATAGAAAAATGGGCAAAAGGATTATGGAAAGCCAATAAACCAGGAACAATCAACTATGTAAAAAAAATACAAGAATATCAAAAACAAATAGATATTTCTTTTATAAAAGTCTTAGCTCATAGTGGAGATACTTATAATGAAATAGCTGATAGCTTAGCTAAAAAGGCGGTAGGAATAAAATGAAAATTCCCAAATCAAAAGTTAAAAAATTATCAAAAACTTTTTTAGGAGCACTTATTATACTATGTGCGCTTGGTTATAATTTGTATCGTGAAAGTCAAACAGAATCATCAAAACGTTTTGAAGTAACTTTAAATCGTTGTGTAGATGGTGATACTGCTTGGTTTAATATAGATGGAAAAAAAACCAAAGTGCGCTTTTTATACATTGATACCCCTGAATCAACCAAAACAATAGAACCCTATGGTAAAGAGGCAAGTCGTTATGTAAAGACACAATTAGAAAATGCGCAAACCATTGAATTAGAGTACAATCCTGAAGGCAATCAAAAAGATAAGTATAATCGAACTTTGGCATGGGTATTTATAGATCATGTTTTATTACAAGAAAAAATAGCCAGTCAAGGCTATTGCAAAAAGTTTTATGATTATGGATGTAACTATACATACAAATCAGTTATTATCAAAGCCGACCAAGAAGCTAAAAGAAAAGGTATAGGCTTATATAGTTAATAAAAGCGTAACTATGAAGTTACGCTTGTTTTTTATTCTTTTTATTAATAATAAATATAATGATAATTGTTATAACGATAACGATTGGACAAATCCAGATAAAATTGCTTTTAATATATTGTGCATCTCCTGACCACCAAGAGAACCATTCACCACATTTTTTAATTAAAATAGCGATAGCATAAGAAAAAGTTCCACATCCAACTAAACCAATAATGACTTGAATCCATTTCTTTAAGACTTCTTTAAATAAAATAACTGTAGCTAAGCATACTAAAGCAATAAACATATTAATAACGAAATGCATTTCGATTCCTCCTTATATACCTAATAAAAATATCATAAAATAAGGGTAAATGCAATATTGTCGTGCGCTAAATTCCTATTTATGATAAGATAAAAGTAATTGGGGGTATATTTATGAAATTACTAACAATCTGCATACCGTGTCATAATTCACTAACAACAATGCATAAAAGTATAAGTTCTTGTTTACTAATGAAAGAAGAACTTGAAGTGATTATTGTTGATGAAAATTCAACTGATGAAACTTATATGATAGCTAAAGAATATGAAAAAGAATATCCAGATACGATAAAAGTGATTAAAATTGGTGATTATGATTCTGCCATAGAAGCAGCAATAGATCACAGTGAGGGACTTTATTTCAAAGTATTACAATGTCAAGATTATTTTGATCAACCTTCTTTAGTGAGTGTTATCGAGACATTAAGAGATATTATACGTATACAAGCTAATCTTGATTTGTTACTTACTAATTATAAAGTAGCTATTCCAGAAGAAAAAGAATATCTATATTCTTATGCAAAAACATTACCAACGGAAACGTTATTTGGATGGCATTCTTTAAAAAAAATATCACAGTGGACTTTGTTTAATAATGCGGCATTGACTTTTAAAACAAGTATTTTAAAACAAATTCAACATCAAGTTAAACAAATGGGTAATTATTTTGAATTATGGTCATATTTAGCTTTAACTCATGTTAAATCAATGTATTATTTAAACATTCCTTTCTATTGTTTTGGTAAAAAACCATATCAATATGATCAATATGATAGTCAATATATATCTGATTTATTAATGACTTTATTTACAAGTATTGATGTTTATGCTTTAAAGAGTAGAAAACAAAGACATTATTTTATTCATTATCTATCTGTTGTCTTTATTATTGCGATGGTTTGGTTTGTTAATGAAAATCAAGAAGCAAGCAAAATTAAATTATGGAAAGAAATGGCTTTACATGATCCTAAGTTATTTAAAGCTATTTATCATCAACTACCAGGAAGACGCATAGGTCTTGATAATAAATTAGGAAATACGATTTTGATGAAGAATTATGATTTGTTAAAAAGTAAATTTCATATGTGATTGTATACACACAAAATAGAATATGTAATATTTTTGTAAAAATCATAAATAAGTTAGTTAATTTTAAAAAAATAAACAAAATTATTGACAATGTTTATTATTCTTATATAATGATAGACATAAATCAATAGATTTATAAGGGGAAGGGGTCAAACCTATCAAGTTTAGAAAAGAACTCATGGGGGATGAGTTCTTTTCTTATATTCTAATAGCCTAAACTTATAAAAATGTAAACATAAAATAAAAATGAGCATATAACTTGAAATATATATGTCATTTTGTATAGAATACACACAAGGAGTGGGAATGTGAAAGAAAAAGGATTAATCAAAAAGGTGCTAGAAACAGATCCGGCTGCGAGAAATTGGTTTAATGTAGTAATTAACTATCCAGGTGTACATGCGATGTTTTTTTATCGTATTAATCATTTTTTATGGACAACATGTCATCTTAAGTTGATTGCTCGTTTTTTAAGTCAGTTAGCACGCTTTATTACAGGTATTGAAATTCACCCTGGAGCTACGATTGGTCGACGTTTTTTTATAGACCATGGTATGGGTGTTGTTATTGGTGAAACAACGATTATTGGTGATGATTGTGTTTTATATCAAGGGGTGACTCTTGGTGGTGTTGGTACTGGTGAACATAAGGTAAAGCGTCATCCGACATTATTAAATAATGTAATGATTTCAGCTGGAGCAAAAGTGATTGGTGATGTGACGATTGGTAATAATAGTATTGTAGGAGCACAAACAGTCGTTTTGTCAGATGTTCCTGATAATTGTACGGTTGTTGGTGTACCAGCATATATTGTTAAAGAGAATGGTCAAAGAATTAACAAAAAATTATAAGCAATGGTTGTGGTTAATACCATTCATTGCTTTTCTTTTAGATTTTTTTTGCATTACTTATCGTCTTAGCACAGGAATTGATCAAGAAGTCTATCAATTTTTGCATACTATTCAAAATCCAGTACTTACGCAAATTTTTAAAATGATTACTTTTTTAGGGAGTTCTTATTGTTTAATAGGACTGGGAATTGTTGTAGCAATCATCCAATATAAAAAAGGAATTCTCTATGGAATCCATTTAGGATTAGTTCATATCATTAATAATATGATTAAAGCCTTCATTAAAAGACCACGACCAAATCCAATTTATCATTTGGTTAAAGAAACAAATTATAGTTTTCCCAGTGGTCATGCTATGGCTTCAACGATTGCTTATTGTATGTTAGATGACTATCTTCAACAAACATCTTTACCTTATAAAAATATAATCCATATTGTGATGTATTCTCTTATATTTCTTATTTGTTTAAGTCGTGTATATTTAGGAGTTCATTACTTTTCTGATGTATTAGGTGGATTTTTATTTTCTTTAAGTTATTATTTATTTATCAAATATCATTATTTATTAAATCCTAAGCATAATGCTTAGGATTTAATTTTGATTAAGAATGGAGCTATGATATAATAATAAAACAAGGAGAATCAGTTATGAATAAAAAAGAAATGTTAAGAAAATATAGTTATTTGTTCATTGTCTTATGTTTAGTTGCTATATTTTATAAAGTTTTTGATGTTACTATTTTTGGATATATATTAAATGCATTTTTACCTTTGATTATCGGAGCAGTATTGGCTTATTTTTTACAACCATTAGTTTTAGGATTAGAAAACAGATTAGATAAATCAAATAATAAATGGTTATTAAAACACAGTCATAATTTAAGTTCAGTATTAGTATTTTTATTATTTATTCTTATTATTGCTTTATTTTTGGTGTTTTTAATACCAACAGTTGTAAATTATGGAATTCATTTAGCGAAGAATATTACTTCTTATGTAGACGAATTTGAAGCATCTATGTTGACAACATTTGGTCATGGTCAGATTTATAATCTTGTAATTAAAGGCGAAAGAATGATTATTCATTATTTTGATTCACCATCATTTGTTGAAGCAGGTGCTCTATTAAAAACAATTTCTAAAACCGGAAGTACAATGATGACAATTTTGATTGGTCTTATTTTCTGCCCTTATGTTTTAATTGAAGCCAAAAAATTAGTTAGTATTTTTGATCGTTTTATGCTTCTATTTATTGAACCAGAAAATCTTAATTTAATTCATGAATATGCTTATCGTTCACATCGTATTTTTGGTTCATTTATTTATGGGAAATTTATAGATTCTATTATTATTGGTTTAATAGCGTTAGTAGGTTTTGGATTATTAGGGTTAAAGTTTTTCCCATTACTTGCTTTTATCGTTTTTATTACCAATATGATTCCTTATTTTGGACCTTTTATTGGAGGGATACCGGTTGTTTTTATTGCATTACTTACAAATGGTTTAGCATCGGGTATTTATAGTGCTATTTTCATTTTTGCTTTACAACAATTTGATGGTTTAATTTTGGGACCAGCTATTTTAGGAGATACGGTTGGTATTTCACCATTCTGGATTATTTGTTCTATTACAGTATTTGGCAATATGTTTGGTTTTATCGGTATGTTTTTAGGGGTCCCACTTATTTGTGTGATTAGAATGTTATTTAGAGATTTTATAGATTATTCCAAAAATAAAAAAAGAAGCGAAGTATCATAAGCATATTTTAAACATATTTATTTAATAGTGTTATAATGAGAAAAAGGGGGTATTTTATGAATAAAGTCATAATAAGTGATGATGTTAAGTATATTGGAGTGGATGATACAACACTGGATCTTTTTGAAAGTCAATATGTAGTTCCTCATGGTGTTAGTTACAATTCTTATCTTATTTTAGATGATAAGATTGCAGTAATGGACACGGTTGATGCAAGAAAAACAAAGGAATGGTTTGCTAACTTGGAGCATGAATTAAAAGACAGAACACCTGATTATTTAGTAGTTTCTCATTTAGAACCTGACCATTCGGCTAATATTCAACTATTTGTTGAAAAGTATCCTCAAGTTAAATTAGTTTTAAGTGCGAAAGCAAAAGCTATGTTGCTACAATTTTTTGATATTGAAGACATCGATCAAAGATGTTTGGTTGTAAAAGAAGGACAAGTTTTAGATTTAGGTAAACATCATTTAAAATTTATCATGGCACCGATGGTTCATTGGCCAGAAGTGATGGTAGAATATGAAACAGAAGAAAAAATACTATTTTCAGCAGATGGTTTTGGTAAATTTGGTGCTTTATCATATGAAGAAGACTGGGCTTGTGAAGCAAGACGTTATTATTTTAATATTGTAGGAAAATATGGCGGACCGGTTCAAACTTTATTGAAGAAAGCAAGTGCTTTAGATATTCAAATGATTTGCCCATTGCATGGTCCTATCCTTAAAGATAATTTAAGTTATTACATTGATAAATATCAAATTTGGAGTCGTTATGAAAGTGAAGATGAAGGTGTATTTGTGGCTTGTGCTTCTATTCACGGTAATACAAAAGATGTGGCTTTAAAAGTAGTTGAGATGTTGAAAGCAAAAGGAATTAAAGTTGCTTTTGCAGATTTAACAAGAGATGATATGGCTGAAGCGATAGAAGATGCTTTTAGATATTCAAAAATGATTTTAGCAGCAGCTACATACGATGGTGGCATTTTTAGTCCAATGGAAGATTTCTTACACCGTTTACAACATAAAGGATATCAAAATAAAACAGTTGGTTTAATTGAAAATGGGTCTTGGGCACCACTCGCTAATAAGGTAATGAAAGATTTACTTGAATCAATGAAAAATATCAATATTTGCCAAAATACTGTAACAATTAAATCTACATATAAAAATGAAAATCTTGAAGCAATTAATCAATTACTTGATGAAATCAACGAATAAGGTCGCAATACGCGACTTTATTTGTTATTTCGGTTAAATAAATGATTGCATTTATCTTTATATATCGTTAAGATATAAGAGATGTTTCCGTAGCTCAGCTGGATAGAGCAACCGCCTCCTAAGCGGTAGGTCGGGTGTTCGAATCACCTCGGGAACGCCAGATAATAATACTGAAGGTTAACTTATGCCTTCAGTTGTTTTTTATTTTAGAGTATGTTAATTTGTAATAAATGATGTAGAAGTTAAGGAGTAATAAAATGAATGATATAGTTCAAACAATTAAACAGGAAAAACAAGTATACATATCTACAATATTGATGATGGCTTTATTCACTTTTTTATTTTTAGGAATAGAATACTTATTTGTTGATATGATTTCTTTATCAACATCAAGTAAACATTCAGTATGGGCACAAAATTGTATGCTTGGAATGAGTAGTTTAGGATTTTTATTATTTCCGATATATAATCGAATTTTTAAACAAAAACATGAAAAGATCAAAATTATATTTTTTTCTTTAATAACTATTATTTGTATCTTTGTTATTTACAATCATTTATCATATCAAATTACATTTATAGCAGGGCTTATTTTATTTTTAACTCTTGGCTTTTTAGGAAGTGTTACCTTTTATAAAGCAGCAAATATTCTTCAAAATAGTCAGTATTTAGCACGATTTGTTGGTGTTTCTTATATGATAGGAATTATATTTCAGTTTTTAAATAATAATTTAGTATCTTCTAGGATTGTAGAGGTATGTATTTTATCAATCGTGATGTTCATTTTTATGATCATATTAAACAATCAAAAAACTCAAGCTTTTAATCAATACAATGAAAAGCATGATTCGAATATTAGAAGTGTTATGATTTCTTTAATATTATTGATTATTTTAATGTCGTGTGTTTTCAGCACGCTTGATAATGCTGTTACTTTAGTGCATGCTTCAGGTGTGGTAGATATTGGTCAATTACCAAGAATTTTACTAGCATTAAGTGGCTTGATTGCAGGCATCATTTTTGATTTTCAAAACCGAAAGTTCATGTGTCCCGTTATGTATTGTATGATGTTACTTTCTACCTTATGTATTATTGTTCTTAAGTTTTCTGAACCATTTTTAATAGGACTCATTATTTTCTATATGACAGCCGGATTTTTTGTTGTTTTCTTTACAACCAGTTTTATGGAATTGTCATATTATACGTATTATCCTGATCTATGGGCAGGGTTGGGACGTGCGCTTAATAACATGACAGCAGCTTTATTTACAACTTACTCATTAAAAATTGTTTCTTTACATACTGATATAAAAATGACTATTTATATTGTTTTATTGTATGTGCTAATAAGCATGATTACATTTGTATATATCTATCAAAGGAATAAGATGACAGAAAGAATAACATCAGTAAACAAAGAACGAAGTAAAGAAGAAAGGCTAGCATTAATTCAAAATGAATTTTCTTTTACACCTAGAGAAACAGAAGTATTTGATTGTTTAGTTTCTTGTGAAGACAGCATTCAAATGATTGCTGATCATTTATATATTTCAAAGCGTACTTTAGAAAGATATATTTCATCAATCTATAAAAAAACAGGTGTTAAATCAAGAATTGGTTTAATCAATATCTATAATCAAAAAACATAATTGTCTTCTTTTTAGAAGACTTTTTTAATAAAATGACATTTGGCGGACATCCCTTATACCTTTATAATTTAAACTTTTTTATAATAATTTTAAGAACAGGGAAGGAGAATATAAAAAATGAAGAACAAAAAAAATAAAAGATGTAGAGTGATGGGGTGGATATTATCATTATGTATGATATTTACAATGTTACCTGTTTCTGTTTTTGCTGAAAATGATTATCCAGATGATATTGAAATCGATGCTACATTCGATGGCTTTGCTATGGACATATTTTTAAATGATCAGCGAGTTCAAGGTGGACCAGCACCACATATTCAAGGCACAGCAAAAGGATATGCTTCAGGACAAATTCATAACGTAATCAAAATTCAATTAGATTTTGGTGCAGGTAATATTGGAAGCGTGACAATCAATGGTCAAAATATGACCATAAATGAAGATGTTCGAGATGAGGTGTCATTTGAAGTTGATCCTGCAAGTAACTACACTATCGTTGTAACAAAAAGACAAGATGAAACACATATACCTAGAACATTAATATGGGATAGTAATAAAACAAATAATCCTGATTTACATGATGATGAATTATTAAAAAATGGGAGTATTGAAATTATTGATATCAAAGATGAAAATGGAAGTTCAGTAGGATTAAATGATGTAAAACAAGACTTAAATAAGAATAACGGTTGGGCAAGTATTATTCCCGGATCAAAAGTAATTTTAAAATTGAAACCTGATTACGGGTATCAACTAACAACCATTAAAATCAATGATCAAGAATTGATAGCTAGTCAAGAACAATCTATATTTACTTATACAATGCCTGATACGAATGTTCATATTAGCGGTATCTTTACAAAAGTAGACGATCAGGTTAAAACGCTATCGAATGAAGTAAAAAGTGGTACAATACAAATTGATAATTCAGAGATTGATACCGGTTCAGTTGTCTTATCAGTTAATGATACATCATTATCTGATAATCAAAAATCAAATTTTCAAAAGTCAATTTCAGGCTATCAAATTTCATCATATTTAGATATCAATTTAAATCAAGTCATTTATAAAGGTACCAAGGATGAAGTTTGGCAAAATGAATTGAAGAATTTACAAAAGAATGCAACTATTTCACTTCAATTACAAAACAATATTAATGGTAATGAAATGATAGTGGTACACGAAAAGCATGATGGCAGCTATGAAACAATTCCAACAACATATAATCCTTATGACCACAGTATTACTTTTGAAACATCAAGCTTTTCAAATTATGCTCTTGCTAGTAAAATAACAACTACTAATCAAAATTCAAACAATATAACGAATCATTCGATTGACACAAAAAAGAAAGCAGTCAAAACAGGAGATACTATGAATAATGTTTATACATGGTTTGTTGTTCTGATCATATCAAGCATCGTATTGACAATGATTGTTTTATATAGGTTAAAAATAGATTATGAAAAATAGTAACGATATTATCGTTACTATTTTTTCTTGAAATTGATATGAAAAGGTATAAAATATAGTTTGTATTCAAACTATATAGGAGGGCGCTATGTTAGAAAATCAATTTCATTATCAATTATTAAAATGTTTTAATCAGCAAAAAAGACTCATCAACCAAGAAACCATAAAAATAAATGTCTTACCAGGACAAAGTAAAGTTTTGCAATGTCTATATGAGTATGGTCCATTAACACCTAAAGAAATAGGAATAAACTGTATTATTGATAAGTCAACGACGACAACTTTATTAAATAAGATGCAAAAAATGAATTATATTGAAAAGAAAAGTTTAAATCATGATAAGCGCTCTATTCAAATATATCTTACTGATTTAGGTAAAGAGAAAGCTAAACAAGTTAATCAAATTTGTAAAGAAAAAAACCAACTTATTTTGAAAAATCTCTCTTTAAAAAAACAACAAGAATTGTTAAATTTATTTAAAGAAATTAATCAATCATTAGAAAGAAGTGATGATGATGGAAACAAAAAATAACTTTGCTGTAGGGAGTATTCCTCATCATATTATGTCCATAGCTGGACCGATGATTGTTGCGCAATTGATTAATGTTCTTTATAACATTATTGATCGTATTTATATAGGGCGAATTCCTCATGTAGCCACGCTTGCTATGGGAGGACTTGGTATTTGTTTACCGATTATTTCAATAGTGATGGCATTTGCTAATTTATTTGGTATGGGTGGTTCGCCTTTGTGTTCGATTGCTAGAGGACAAGGGAAAAATGATGAGGCAGAAGAAATTATGGGAAATTCTTTTGCGTTACTTGTTCTTTTTGGCATTTTACTTACGCTTATTGGTTTTGTTTTTAGAAAAGATATTCTATGGGCCTTTGGTGCCAGTCAACATACTATAAGTTATGCTTTAGATTATTTAACGATTTATTTAATAGGAACAGTTTTTGTTTTAATTGGATTAGGAATGAATAGTTTTATTAATGCTCAGGGGTTTGCTAAAACTGGAATGATGACAGTATTAATAGGAGCTATTTTAAATATAATTTTGGATCCTCTTTTTATCTTTGTTTTCAATATGAATGTAAAAGGGGCAGCATTAGCTACTGTTATTTCTCAGTTTATTTCTGCTTTATGGACTTTGCAGTTTTTAACGGGAAAGAAAACAATTCTTAAATTAAAAAAGAAATATTTTAAACTTAACTTTAAATATGTTAAACGTATTTTTTCACTTGGAACAGCAGGTTTTATGATGGGAATGACGAATTCAATTGTTACTATTGTATGTAATTCAACATTACAAAGTTATGGCGGTGATTTATATGTAGCAATTATGACTATCATTAACTCTATTCGTGAAATAGCGCAATTACCTGGTCAAGGAATGGCTAATGCCTGTCAACCTGTATTAGGTTATAATTATGGAGCAAAAGAGTATAAACGTGTCTTATATGGTATTCAATTTGTTACGATTGTTGCTTTTTTAATGATGTTATTTATCTGGCTTATTATTACTTTATTTCCAGAAATCTTTATTCATATTTTTACCCATAATCAAAAAATGCTGACTTATGGAACGACTGCTTTACATTTATATTTCTTTGGTTTTTTTATGATGGCTTTTCAAATGGTTGGTCAAGCCACGGCGGTCGGTCTTGGAAAATCAAAACAGGCTATTTTCTTTTCAATTTTTAGAAAAGTCATTATCGTTGCTCCTTTAACTATTATTTTGCCCAAATTTATTGGTATTAATGGTGTCTTTATTGCCGAAGCAGTAAGCAATTTTATAGGTGGTGGAGCTTGTTACATCACAATGTGGTTTACAATAGGCAGAAAACTAAAAACCAAAATAGCATAGAAAAGAGATAAAAAAATGAAAAAACTATATTTAATTGGTGGCACAATGGGAGTGGGTAAAACAACAATTTGTCAAGAACTGAAGAAAAACTTGGATTGCAGTGTCTTTTTAGATGGTGATTGGTGTTGGAATAGTCATCCCTTTTGTGTGACTAATGAAACAAAAAACATGGTGTTAGATAATATTTGTTATGTACTTAATAATTTTATTCATTGTAGTGTCTATGAAAATATTATTTTTTGTTGGGTTATGCATCAACAAAGTATTATTGATGATATCATAAAGCGTTTAGATTTAAAAGAATGTCAAATTATACCTATATCATTGGTTTGTGATGAAAGCACACTTAAACAAAGGTTATTAAAAGATATTCAAGAAGGTAAAAGAGAAGAAAGTATTCTTTTACGTAGTGTAGAAAGAATACCTTTATATAATCAATTAAATACCATAAAAATAGATACAACAAAAAAAACAATCAATGAAATCATTGATGAAATTATAGAATCAGGATTATCCTGATTCTTTTTGTATACAATCCGTTACATAAAATGTAACACGTTACAAGAAGTGACTAAACAATGTAGGAATAAATAAGGATGTGATAATGTAGAGGAAGAAATAAGTAGAGGGGAGAAAGAAATTGAAGAAAAAGAAAACAATAAGTAAATATGCAGCGTGTTTTCTAGCACTTAATATGGCAGCAGAGCCAATTACTGGGTTATCTATGTTTAGACCTAGTGCAATCATGGCTCAACAACAAGATGTTATTACTGAAAGTAACGATCCTTATTTAGTGTCATCAAATAAAGAAGTGACAGTCAGTTCAGTTCGTGGTGATGCAACAGGTGATTTAGCGACAGATGGAAGTGATGATACGCGTTGGGAAAGTGATTGGCGTGGAGACAAAGCAGAATGGATTAAAATTGATTTAAAGAAAGAAACAAAAATCACTAAAATTCATTTGAATTGGGAAGGTGCCTGTGCCAGTGAATATCAAATCCAAATATCAGATGATGATGATTCTTGGACAAATATAAAAGAAGTAACTGATGGTAAAGCTGGAAAAATTGATTTTGATTTTGATCAAGTTACAGCGCGTTTTGTAAGAATTTATGCTTCAAAAAGAGCAATGATAGCTTATGGTGTTTCATTATTTGAATTCCAAGTTTATGGTTTTAATGGCTTATATAAAGTCAATTTAGCACAAAATAAACCAGTTCAAGCTTCATCATTATTAGATGAATGGTGGATGAAAGATGAAAACGGAAATATCAAACCGGGGGAAACACCAGACGCTAAAAATGCGGTTGATGGGAATATGTCATCTAGATGGCGTTCAGGAAATGATAGTTCTTATTTTAAAGAAAATACACCTCAATGGATCTCAGTAGATTTACAAGGATTATATAAAATCGGGCAAGTTAACATTACTTATGATGGTGAAGCAGCCGCAACAATTTATGATCTTCAAGTATCTAATGATGGTCAAAATTGGCAAACAGTATATCGTCAATTAAGAGGTAACAATAAAAAACAAAAGATAAGATTAACTGCTACAGGACGTTATGTTCGTGTTTTATGTAGAAGCAAATTTAGAGATGCTTATATTGCGATTAAAGAATTAGAAATCTTTAGACAAATGGAAGATGAAAAAGATGTGACACATACTATTCCAGATCTTCCTAAAAAAGAAGTTGTTTCAGTTAAAAATTCAAAAGCAACTTATAATTCAAATGATATCTACTTTGCTAATCAAGCAAGATATCCAGAATATATTGAAGATAATTTAAAGAATAAACCATTAGCTTCTAATGACTGGTGGCAATCATTAGTCATTAATGAAACAGGTAATGCTTTATCTTTATTACCTTTAAAAGTTAAATATGAACCAACTAAAGGTTTAGGATTATTAACATATAGTAAATCTAAATGGAATAAAGCAGATGATTATACACAAGGTGCAGTTACTGCCTCTAAATCAGAATCAACAATGGCATTCTATGTAGAACCTAGTGATTTTGATGATAGTCAAGCTTACAACAAAGTAAGTGGTTATGGTGATTATCATGTTAGTGTAAATTACTATGATGCTAATGGTTTATCAATGTCTAATACTTTTGTTAAGGGTTCACCATATACATACTTTGATTTTCATGATAAAAAGACAATCTCTTTAAATATTAATGATGATGAACAAGCTGGTGTAACAGCAATATTCTTCGATGAAAAAGGAGATATTTTAACAGAAGAAGGGAAAATAACAACAGACCACATTGGTATTAAAACTGTAACTGGAGATAAAACAAACTATTATGATGTCAATGTTCCAGCTGATACTCAATTTGAAAAGACAGATACAGGATTAAAGATTACAATTAAAGATGATGATTCTTATATGTCAATTGGAACAATGACAGATGCAAGTCAATTGAATCAATTCTACTTACATGGTTATGCCTTTGTAACAGATACTAATGTTGCATATGATTTTGATGAATCTACATCTAAGATTACATCAAGCTATAATTTAACAACAAAAGTTAAACGTGATGGATTTACTGATCAATCTTATCAATGTATGTTCCCTCATCAATGGGATAAATATGCAAGTGATCAAGACTTAACAAAGTTAAATATCATTTATGATTCACCTCGTGGAAATCTTAAATTATATGATGGAAATTCATTTAAAATGCAAGATACTTTCTATGGAATGGTACCTGAATTTACAGCACCAACAAATGGAGAATATGATGAAAATGAATTATTATCTTATTTAGATAACTTAGATCAAGGAACTCAAGGAAACTTAGTTGGATCTGATGCTTATTGGCAAGGGAAATCACTACATCCTTTAGGAATGGGTGTTCTTGTTGCTGATCAAGTGGGTAATACAGAATATCGTGATAAGTTCTTAGGTAAAATGAAAACAATCTTAACTGATTGGTTAACATATAGTGGTGAAGGTGATCAGGCATTCTTCTTCTATGATAAAAACTGGGGAACTTTATATTATAAAGATAGTGAATTTGGGGCTAATAGAGACATTTCTGACCACCACTTTACTTATGGATATTTTGTCTTTGCATGTTCAGTACTAGCAACATATGATGATGAGTTCTATCAAGATTATAAAGAAATGATTGATTTAATTGTTCGTGATTATGCAAGTCCTGATAAAAATGATAATATGTTCTGTCGTTATCGTAGTTTCGATCCTTATGAGGGTCATTCATGGGCTGGTGGATATGCTGATAATGATGATGGAAATAACCAAGAAGCAGGAAGTGAATCATTATTTGGTTGGGTAGGTGCTTATTTATGGGCAACTAAACGTGAAGATAAAAAGATGAGAGACTCGGCTATCTTTGGATTTACAACAGAATTAAATGCTGTAGAACATTATTGGTTTAATTATTATGGTAAATCAAATGATGGTTTAGATCATAGTGGTTGGCCTGAAGATTGGCCAAGTAAGATTATTGGACAAACTTATGGAAGTAGTTATTTCTATGGTACTTTCTTTGGTGGATATCCAACTTATATTTATGGTATTCACTGGTGTCCAGTAGGAGAATATATTAGTTACTATGGTGTAGATAAAAAGGCGGCTGCTAATATTTATCAAGGTGTTATTGATGATACAAATGGACAAAAAGCAGCGCATCCTGAAGTAACTGATTATCCAGATACGCTTAACTCTTGGCAACATATCTTCTTACCATTTTTATCATTAAGCGACAGTGATCGTGCAATGCAAGAATTAAATCATGATACACAATCACAAGCAGAAGGATTTAATACATACTGGTTCTTAAATAATATGAAAGATTTAGGACAAAGAACGACTGATATCTGTGCTACTGGTGGTGTTTCTTCATCAGTGTATGTCAAGGAAGTTGATGGTAAAAAACAATACCAAGCTATGGTATGGAATCCTACAGATCATGATATTGAAGTTACATTTAAAAACAGTGAAAACAAAGTAGTAGGAAATGCAACAATAGCTGCACAATCATTATTGCGTTTAGATCCTACTCAAAAAGATGCTGTACAAACACAAAAACCTACTTTCTCTGTTGAAAGTGATACATATGATGATACTCAATATGTCAAGATTTCATCTGAAACTAAAGGTGCAACAATTCACTATACAACTGATGGAAGTACGCCAACAACAAATTCTCCTGTATATAAAGGAAGAATTGCTGTAAGTGAATCAACAACAATAAAAGCAATTGCAGTTAAAGATGATTATATTAACTCATCAATGAATTCTGTAAAAATCAATATTGATACAAATTGTATTACTACAGGTATTAATCTTGCTACTAATAAACCAGTTGTTGCTTCTAGTGAAAATGGTAATGTAGCAAGTAACGCTACTGATCATAATGCTAAAACGAGATGGGAAGCAGCCCAAAAAGATGATCAATGGATTTATGTAGATTTACAACAAGAATATGATATTAATAAAGTTAAATTAAGTTGGGAATCAGCATATGCTAAAGGATATGAAATTCAAGTTTCTAATACTCCAGATGATGAAACAAGTTGGAAAACAGTATACACTGAAACAAATGGTGATGGTAATTTTGATGAAGCTATCTTTAATCCAACAAAAGCAAGATATGTCCGTATTAAAATGAACCAAGCTGGTACTGATTATACTTATTCACTTTATGAAATTGGTGTTTATGAAGCACGTAAGATATCAAAACCACAATTATCATTGAAATCAGGAACATATCAAGGAAATCAATTCTTAAGTATAGCAAGTGGTACAAAGGGTGTTCAATTTAGATATACTACTGATGGTAGTGAACCAACAGAAAAATCTAAATTATATATTCCGGGGTTAACCCTTACTAAAGATACAAATATTAAAGTTAAAGCATTTAAAAAAGGAATGCTTGCTTCTGATACCGTTAGTGGAAATTATGTCATTAATAATGGCGTAGATATAGGTGATGAAGACTTATATGATAAAGCACCTAAATTTAGTGTAAAAGAAGATGAAGAAATTGAAGAAGAATTACTTGCTGGTGAAAAAGGTGCATCAGATACTAATGAATTAATTAGTGGTAACTTAGCTTACAACAAAAATGTTGTTGTCTCTTCTTTAGAAAATGAAAATAGTAAACAGAATCTTGTTGATGGAAATATTGATTCTACTTGGTCATCTGATTTTAGAAATGTTGAAGATCGAAATAAAGAATATTGTTATGTTGACTTAGGTGCTTCTATGGATGTTAATCAAGTAAAATTACATTGGGTTAACAATACAGCACCAGGTAATAAATATGCAATTCAAGTATCTGATGATGAAAAGAATTGGAAGACAGTTTATATTTATAATCAAGCAAATAACAATAGTGATGATGCAACAGATGTTTGTAACTTTGATACAATTAAAGCACGTTATGTAAGAATGCAAGGTATTAAATTAGGTCAAGGTTATGGTTATGCTTTACGTGAAATGGAAGTAAGAAATTCAACAGACGCACAACCATTTGGACAAAACGTAGGTGTTGATGCAATGTATGAAGGAGACACTTATGATAATTTACATGATGGCAATATGGATACATCAACAACATTATCTGGACAAGGTTCATTTACATTTGATTTAGCTAAAACATATAACATTGATCGTATGACTTTTGATCATGCACAAGCTGGACAAGGAACATATACGATTTCTTATTCAACAGATGGTGAAAATTGGACAAAGATTGATTCATCTAATTTAGATAAAAACATTGATTTATCATTTGATGCAGTTGATGCACGTTATATTAAAGTTGATTATAATGTTGAAGGTTCAATCAATGTTAAAGAATTACAAGTCTATACAGTAGGTTCATCTAGAGATGAAGAAGCTAAAGAAACTATTTATAATGGTGTGGATGCTGTTGCTTCAACAAATACTCAAGATGCTATAAAAGTATTAAAAGATGAAGATCGTTGGCAAGCTGATGGAAATGACCAAAATGAATGGATTTATATAGATTTAGGTGAAGCTAAAGATATTAATGAAGTTAAGTTTAATTGGGAAGGAGCTTATGCCAAAGCTTATACAATCCAAGTATCTAATGATGCTTCATCTTGGGATGATGTTTATTCTACTGATCAAGGACATGTAGGAGATGATACAGCAAGCTTTGCTACAGTGAATGCACGTTATGTTAAAGTACGTTGTGATCAAAGAGGTACTGATTGGGCAGCTTCATTATATTCAATGAAGGCAGGATATGTTGAACCAATTGAATTGGATCATATCTTAGTTGGACCTCAAGAAAGTAAAATTGCTTTAAAAGATAAGTTACAATTAAATTATGTATTCTATCCAGCAAATGCAACTGATCAATCTATTACATTCAAATCTTCTAATGAAGAAGTTGCAACAGTTAATGCTAAAGGTGTTGTTACAGCTAAAAAATTAGGTGAAGCAACAATTACAGCTATTGCCGCTAACAACAAAACATATGAAGTTAAAGTAAAAGTAACAGGAAAAATCAGTAAACCTTCATTAACATTAGACCAAAAAATTTATAATAGTGTAGATTTATCATGGGATGCTATTGAATTTGCAGATCATTATAATGTTTATGTAAGTGATAAGGCAGATGGTGAATATACTAAAGTTAATGAAGCACCAATCACAGATACACATTATTCTATTGATCAATTAACTGATGGAAAATATTACTATAAAGTTCAAGCATGTAGTGGAGATGCTGATTATTTAGATAGTGATTTAAGTAGAGCACAATCTATTAAAGTTTCTGCACCAACTGCTATTGATTTAGATGTAACTTCTGCAACAGTAGGTGTAAATCAAGATTATACAATTCAAGTAAAAACAACATTAGATCCAAGTACATTATCATGGAGTAGTGATAATCCAGATGTTGCTACTGTAACTAATGGAGTTGTTCATACTTTAAAACCAGGAAAAGCTACAATCACTGTGTCATCTGGTACTATTTCAAGAACATTTAGCTTAACTGTCATGGGTTCATTAGAATCACCATTATTAAACAAAACAACAGATGATAATAATGTAACTCTTTCATGGAATGCTATTGAAAATGCAACAAATTATGAATTATATCGTAAACAAAATAATGGTGAATATCAAAAAATAGCAACAACTGATCAATTATCATATCAAGATAAAAACTTAGATCCAGGAGATTATAGTTACAAATTAGTTGCTAAAGGAAGTGAATTCTACGCAGATTCTACAGATAGCAATGAAGTATCTACAAGAATAACAAAACAATTAGAAGCAGCAACACCAAAAGCAACAGTAACAAAAAATACTGTTAAATTAACATGGGAAACACCAAAAGTAGCAGTAACAAAAAATACTGTTAAATTAACATGGGATAAAGTAGAACATGCTTCAAAATATCAAATCTTAAAAGCAAATGCTGAAGGACAATATGAAGAAGTAGCAACAGTCGATACAAACAGTTATGAAGAAACAGGATTAGATGCTGGAACATATTCATATAAAGTTGTTGTTTTAGGAGATGAAATTTATACAACATCAAAAGAAAGTGAAGCTGTAGAAGCTACAGTAAAAGTAGAAAAATTGGCATCAGTGGTATTAGATGCAAAACAAGAAGGAAATAAAGCAAAACTAAGCTGGCAAGCAGTAGAACATGCAAGTGGTTATGAAGTCTACCGTAAAGATAACAATGGAGAATATAAACTTGTATTAGAAACAAATCAAACAAGCTTTGAAGAAACAATGACACCAGGAACACATCAATATAAAGTTATCGCTAAGGGAACAGGAAACTATGGATCAAGTGATGCTGTAGAAAGTGATGTTTATAAAGTTACAAAACAATTAGAAGCAGTAACACCAAAAGTAGCAGTAACAAAAAATACTGTTAAATTAACATGGGATAAAGTAGAACATGCTTCAAAATATCAAATCTTAAAAGCAAATGCT